>CALATR010000591.1 GCA_937891875.1 uncultured Pseudomonadota bacterium
CAGTCGCCGAGCAGGTTGGGCACGTCCCCGGTGTCGCCGCCATTGCCGTCGGGGTCGCCACACTCGGCCGTGACCTCGTCCGTCTCGCCCCCGTCCTTGCACGCGCTCATGAGGGTGGTCGCGGCGAGCAGCGAGGCTGCGACGAGGGACAGGCGGTTCATGGCGTCTCCGAGCTCACCTTGGGGTGGATGTACATCACCACCCTCCTGTTCTTCCGACGTCCCACGTCGGTGTCGTTGGTGGCGATCGGACGGCTCGGACCCCGACCGATGACGCTGAAGCGCTCCTCGGGCAGACCGAACTTGCTGGTGAACGTATCGACGAGCGCGTACGCCCGCGCCGCCGAGAACGTGAAGGGATCGCCAAACCGCTTCCGCAGGCTCGGCGGTACGCCCGCATCGTCGGTGTGTCCCTCCACATCGATCGTGTAGTCCGGGTGGAGCTTCAGCGCGGTCGACATGACGTCCAGTGTCATCGTCGCTTCCTGGCGCAGGGAGAGCTCGTCCACGCCAAACAGGTGGGCGGCGGGGAAGGTGACGATGGTCACGCGGCCGCGGCGCTCGACCGTGACCTCGGTGGTCGACAGGATCTGGTGCAGCTCCTGGTAGAGCGGGTCGGGCGCGGCCTGGGGATCGCGGCAGGTGGCGGCCTCGTACTCGAGCATGCGCACCGTCTGCTGCAGGGCCTGCACCTCGCGTTCCAGCTGACCGTTGATTCCGCTACCGTCGGGGTAGACGACCTTGGGTGGACACCCGGCCAGGCCGGTCGCGAGCGCGGCCAGCAGGAGGAGGCGGGGGCCGCTCACGTGCGGATCCCCCGGTCCCGCTCGCCGGCGATGCAGGGGTCGAGCACCCAGTCTTCCGAGCGGAAGCTCTTCGGGTTGGGCCGGTGGCGTCCGGCTCCGCGCACGGCGAGCCAGCGCTGGGCCCACTCGCGGGTGCTCTCGCTGTAGCGCCAGGTCCAGCCGTGGGGTCCGCGCACCCGGGCGCGGGCCATCCAGGCCAGGTGCAGGGGGTGCTCTCCGACGGGCTGACCCTCGTACTTGCCGTCGAGGAACACCACCCGGCCCTCGTCGTTGGGGCCGATGGGGCTGCCCTCGGGGGGGCGGCCGATGGCGCGGGCCCAGGAGAGCATCTGCTGGAGGTCGTCGGACACGTCCGCCCGGCGCGCCAGCTCCAGGAAGACCCGGCCGCATGCTTCGGCGTCGTTGGTGGCGCGGTGGGCGTCCTCCAGCACGATGCCCAGGCGCTTGCACACGTCTCCCAGCTTGTGGCTGCGGGCCTCGGGGTTCGACTGCATGGAGACGTCGACGGTGTCGACCTCGGCGAGGGGCTCTGGCCAGTGCAGGTCCGCGTCCGAGAGCTCCTTGGACAGGAAGGCCATGTCGAACGGGAAGTTGTGCGCGACGGCGATCGAGTCCTTGAGCAGGTCGAACACCTCGGGGGCGATCTCGTAGAACCGCGGGGCGCCGGCCACGTCGCCGTCGGCGATCCCCGTGATCTCGGTCACCTTGCGCGGGATCGGGATCTGCGGGTTGACAAGCCATGAATGCCGAGACTGCTCGATGGTGTTGCCATCGTCGTCCAGCTGCAGGACCACCGCGGCGAACTCGATGATCCGGTCACCGGCGAAGGGCTGCAGTCCGGTGGTCTCGGTGTCGAAGGCCACGATGGGCAGGTGCTTCCAGCGCATGGCGGCAGGGTAGCACCGGGGCGGGTGCTGTGCCCGGCGGGTCAGTGAAGGGCGAGCAGCTCACGCGCGGTCTGGCGTGCGGCCTCCTGCGCGGCCTCGCGGTGGGTCAGCCACTCCACGTGTGCGTCCGGCCCCACGATGTTGGCCACGCCGAGAACGACCGCGAACGGTACGCCGGCCTGGTGGCAGGCGAAGGCGACCCCGAAGGCCTCCAGGTGCTCCACGTCCCACCCGTCGCCCAGGCGCTCGACGAGTCCCGGATCCGTACTCACGGCCGGGCAGGTGAGTACAGCTGCGCGACGGGCCTCTACGCCCGCTGAAAGACTTCCGTCACATGTCACGGGTGCAGGCGGCCTTGGGGTGTACCCAAGCCCGATCGAAGCCACGCCTGAGGCGAAGCCTATCCTGGTGCCGACGATGACATCGCCGATCGAACCCCGCCCTGGGTAGGCCCCGCAGGTACCGATCAGCAGGACTGCCGATGGCGGTTCGCTGGCGAGCAGGCGTGCGGCGTTGACCCCCGCGACGACGGGACCGATACCGACGGGCACGCCGTCCAGATCCCCGAGCTCTTCCGAGACTGCCGCGATCAACCGCATGCTCGCCCTCCAGACGGCATTGTCCCTGCATCAGCGCAGGGGTCAAGCCCCGTGCGGTACCAGCCGATGCCTCCCCTGTACGAAACGGGGTCCCGCTGGGTACTCCGATCGGATACAATGCGCTGCCCGTCCCCCCATTGCATTCGTGAGGTTCTCATGGCCACTCGACGTCGGATCTCCCGCGAGGAGATCCTCGAAGGCGCCGCCGCGATTCTCGACTCCGGCGTCTTCGGTGACTTGACCGTCGACTCCCTTGCTCGCCAGCTCCACATGAGCAAGTCCACGCTCTACAAGCACTTTGCCAGCAAGGAAGACCTCATCGTTGCCTTGGTGGACGCCCTGTGCCGCCACGCGGAGCGCGACCTCGAGGAGGCCCACCTCACCGGGGACGCGGCCAAGGCCCTCGAGACCGTCGCCCGCGTCTACGGCGACCACGCGGCGCGCCTGCCCCGCGCCGTCATCCTGCAGCTCTCCCGCCTGCCGTCCCCCTGCCAGGACCGCATCGAGCTGACCGCCGCCACCGTCGGTCGCGCCGCCCGCGCGATCATCGCCCGCGGCGCCACCGATGGCGTGTTCCTCGACGGCAAGGCCCAGCTCGCCGCCACCTGCTTCCTCGCCTCGGCCCGTGCCGCGGTGGAGGCTGCCGCCCGCGGCGAGCTGGAGATGAGCCGCGACGAGGCCGTGCAGAGCACCTACAAGTTGCTCCTGCCCGGCATCACCGGCCGCGTGAACGCCTAGCGTTCGAGGGCTGTCGGGCTGGGCGTCCGACAGCCTCTGTTGCAGCCGAGCCCCGGCCACCTCACGGTGCGCCGGGGCTCGCTGGTTCTGGATGTTGGGGGGTGTTCTCGTGGCTAGAACAGCTCGTCCACCTTGGCCAGGACGTCCTCGGCGTGCCCCTTGACCTTCACCTTGGGCCACACGTGGACCAGCTTGCCGTCCTTGTCGAACAGGAAGGTGCTGCGGATGATGCCCTCGTAGACCTTGCCGTACATCTTCTTCTCGCCCCACACGCCCCAGGGCTTGATCACCTCGTGGTCGGGATCGGCGAGCAGGGGCATGGTCAGCTCGTACTTGCTGGCGAAGTTGGACTGGCGCTTGACCGAGTCGGCGGAGATGCCGACCACCTGCACGCCGCGCTGGTCGAACTCGGCGGTGAGGTCGCGGAAGGCGCAGGCCTCCTTGGTGCAGCCCGGCGTGCTGGCCTTCGGGTAGAAGAAGAAGACCACGGGCTTGCCGCGGAAGCTGTCCCAGGCGACGTCGTTGCCCTCGTGGTCCTGCAGGGTGAACGACTCGACGGTGGTTCCGGGCTCGATCATGGCGCCTCCGGGCTGTGGGGTGGAGGACGTCTGTAGGCCCGTGGGCGGCGTCGGAAAGGGGGGCAGGCTCACGGCCTCGCGATCAGTCGGACGTGCGCTCGGCCGAGGCGCGACCGGCAGTCGCCTCGACGAGGTCGTGCACGAGGGCGTCGACGTGGTCCTCGTGGATCGCCACCACGTGGGTGATCCGGGCCTCCCAGGTGGACTCGCTCGGCCGGACGTCGTGGGCGACCAGCACACCTTCGACCGTGCCCGAGTCGCCGTAGTCGCAGGTGATCCGCACCGTCTGCAGCGGCAGCCAGGGGATGGCCGGCGCGCTGGCCAGGGCGTCGGTCGTCGTGCCGCCATAGGCGCGGATCAGGCCTCCAACGCCCAGCTTCGTGCCGCCGTACCAGCGGGTGACCACGACCAGGGTGTCGATCCAGTCCTGTCCCTCCAGGCGCGCGAGGATCGGGCGACCGGCGGATCCGGCGGGCTCACCGTCGTCGCTGCTGCGGGCCTCGCCGTTGCGCAGGCGCCACGCCCAGCAGTGGTGGGTGGCATCGGGCTCGCGGGCTCGGAGCTCGCCGAGGATGCGATCCGCGTCGGACGCGCGCTTCACCGGGTAGATCCGCGCCAGGAAGCGCGACCCCTTGATCGGATCGGCGTGATGCTCGTGGACGGTGGCGACGGTCTGGGGCACGGCGTCTGCTAGCGCGAGGGGGGCGCTGCGGCCGGTCAGCGCACGTTGCGGATGGCGTGCCACAGGTCGGCGACCTCGTCGTCGTCGAGCCTGGAGAGTGCGGGCCAGGGCATGGTCGGGTCGAGCGCGCGCCCGTCCGGTCGGATCCCCTCGCGGAGGGCCCGCTGGAAGTCGGCCTCTGACCAGGAATCCAGGGCGTCACCGCCGATCGGGGGTGCAGGGGGCAGGGTCGGACCCAGCGAGCGCCCCTGGAGGTCGTCGCCGTGGCAGCCGTAGCAGCCGCTGACCCGCGCCAGGTACTCGCCGGCGGAGGCGTCCGACGGCGCGCCGACCTGGTCGTGGTCGATGAGGTAGGCGGGCACGTGCAGCTGGCCCCACAGCACGAGCTGGCGTCCGCCGATGCCCAGGGCCGACCGGGGCAGCTTGCGACCCGACGGGGGCAGGCTCTGCACGTAGGCCAGCAGGTCGCGCAGGTCTTTGTCGGACAGGGCGGCGTAGCCGTCCGACGGCATCAGCACGAGTGGGCGGCCGTCGGGGTCGAGCCCGTGCCGCACGGCCAGGTCGAAGGAGGCAGGCGTGTGGCCCCCGCCGGTCAGGTCCGGTGCGACCAGGCGTCCGACGAAGCCATCGTCGATGGTGAGGCTGCCCGCGCCCTCGGGACCGTGGCACTCCTGGCAGTTGGCAACGGTCTGGTAGAGGCGGCGACCCGCCTCGACGTCACCGGGGGGGCCTTCGTCCGCCAGGGTGAGATCGTCGATGGGCAGGCGGGCGGCGAGGTGCGATCTCGCCCAGATGTCCAGCGTGACGGCGCCTGCGACCACGAGCACGATCGGGCTGGCCAGTGCGAGGATCCAACGGTGGGTTCTGCGCATCTGGCCCCTCTGGCTGCAGCGTCGCCCCTGGATCTATGAGTCGCTTGCTGATACGTCTAATGCAAAGAATCAAACGGATGATGTGTGTTTAACATCAAGCACCTCCGCGCCTTCCTGGCGGTCGCCGAGACGCTGCACTTCCGGCGGGCCGCTCGGCAGATCGGTCTGTCCCAGCCGGCCCTGTCCCGGTCGGTCCAGCAGCTGGAGGCCGACGTGGGCGCGGAGCTGTTTTCACGGAGTCGTCGGGGCGTGGCGCTCACTCCGGCGGGACTCGCCTTCCAGGTCCGTGCCCGACGCATCCTGACCGAGGTCGAGGCCGCGGCGGAGGACGCGCGGCGGGCGGCGCGGGGCGCGGTCGGGCGGGTGCGGGTCGTCTACTCCCCGCTCGCTGTGCTGGCGGGGCTCCCCAACGCGGTGGCGCGGTTTCGTGAGGACCACCCGGGCGTGACTCTGGAGCTCATCGAGGGGGCGACCCCGGAGCAGCGACGGGCGCTGTCCAGGGGCCACGCGGACCTCTCGGTGTCCCTCTGGCCACCGGCGGCGCCCGGCTGGACGGTCACGCCCATCGCGACCCAGCCCCTGCAGGCGGTGCTCCCTGCGAACCACCGCCTCGCCTCGGCGGCCTCGGTGTCCTTTGCCGAGCTCGTCGACGAACCCACCATCATGCTGCCCCGGGCGGCGGAGCCCCGGATCTGGGACGCGTGGGTGGACGCGACCCAGCAGTCAGGTGGAACGCCGGCGATCGCCGTGGAGGCGGCCCAGCTGGCTACGGTGCTCGCCTTTGTCGAGGCGGGGGTCGGGATCTCCCACATCCCAGCGGGGATCGCCCGCTTCTGCCCGCCTGGCGTGCGTCTGGTGCCCCACGCGCCGGAGATTGCGGCGGACATCGGTGCGGTGGCGCCGGATCGGGTCCTCGGCGCCGCGGTCGAGCACTTCGTCGAGGCGCTCGTCGCCGCCG
>CALATR010000592.1 GCA_937891875.1 uncultured Pseudomonadota bacterium
CTCGGCCTGCGCCTCCGCGACGAGGGCGTCTGCACGCGCCTCTTCCCCGAGCGTGCGACCCAGGAAGCGGATGCGATCGAGGGCGGACTGCACCGAGTCCGCGGGCGGAACCTGGACGACCGCGATGCCCGCCTGGGCGATCTGCGCGACCGCCGTCTCGGGACCGGTGCCCGGACTGGCGAGCACCACGCTCGGTGCGGCGGCGAGCACCCCTTCGGCCGACAAGCGGCGATAGACGCCGAGCGTCGCGCGGTCGGCGATGGAGGGCGGGTACGTGGACGAGGCGTCCGCCGCGACGATCCGATCGCCCGCGCCCAGCGCCGCCACCACCTCGGTCGTGTCGCCGCCCAGGCTGACGATGCGGCTGGAGTCGATGACCGCGGACGAGGGCACGGCCGCTTCGAGGGGCGTCTCCGCGGACGGTTCGGGCGTCGACGCCGACGAGCACGCGATCAGCAGGGAGCAGGCGAGGGCCAGGGAGCGCATGGGAACCCCAAGATGAATATGACTTTCATTTTCAGGATCCAAGGCTAGGCGGTCGAAGCGGGGGTCGTCAAGCTCAGATGAAAACGATTTTCAGCGAAGGGGAGGACGGGGAGAGGACGGGGAGAGGACGGGGTCAGGCCGACAGGTGTGACATCCACCTCCTCGGCGATGCCCACTACAACAGCATCGCCCGATGCTGTCGGCCCGACCCCCTTTCCGAGCGAACCGGGAAGCCGATCCCCACAAGAACGGCTTCAACGCCGACGTGGATGTCACACCTGTCGGCCTGACCCCCGATCTCCGTGATACCGGCCCGCCCTCCTGGAGTCTCCATGCGCGCCGCCCTGCTGCTCCTGCTCCTGGCCGCCTGCCCGGCCCCGTCGGACACCGACACCGACGTCGACACCGACCCCGACACCGACTCCGACTCCGACTCCGACACCGACACCGACACCGACACCGAGGACACGGGCACTCCCGTGACCGACGAGGACCTTGTCCGCGAGGCCATCGACGACGGCGTGACCGACCCTGCGCCCCTGCTCGCCGCGATCGCCAGGAGCGATGGCTGGCCCGTGCACACAGACGCCGACACCTGGCTCTTCGTCGCGGACGGCGCCGCGTTCCCCTCGCCCCACATCGCCGGGTCCATGAACGCCTGGACGCCCGAACCTCTGGCCTGCAGCGGCACCTTCTGCTGGGCCGAGCTGACCGCCGACATCGGCGACACCTACAAGATCGTCACCGGCGAGACCTTCGTCGCCGACCCGTGGGCGCGCTCCTACACCCGCGACGAGCTCGGCGAGATCAGCCTCGTGGGGTGGCCGCGGGACCGCCGGCACCTGCAGCGCTGGCCGAGAACCGAGGGCGCCGGCCTGAAGTCGCGCACCGTGCGCGTGCTGGTGCCCCCCGGCGACGGCCCCTGGCCCGTGCTGTACGCGCACGACGGGCAGAACCTCTTCGACCCCGGCGCGATCTGGGGTGGCTGGCGCCTGGACGAGGCCGTCGCCGCACTGGACACGGACGTCCTGGTGGTGGGCATCGACAACACGTCCGATCGCCTGGCCGAGTACTCCGTCTGTGACGATGTCGTCGGCGGCATGGCGATCGCGTCGACCGGCGACGCGTACGCCGAGCTCATCGGCGAGACCATCCGCCCGCACATCGAAGGCACCTACGGCACGACCGGCATCGACGGGCTGCTGGGCAGCTCGATGGGCGGGCTCGCCAGCCTGCACGTCGCCCTGGTCCAGCCCGGCCAGTGGGACTTCGCCGGGTCCATGAGCGGCACCCTGGGCTGGGGACGCTTCGACGAGAGCGCGACCGGGCCGGCCATCCAGGAGCAGTACCTGGCGCAGGATCCTCTCGCGACGGTGATCTTCGTGGACTCGGGCGGCGGCGACGGCGGAGATGGGTGCACCGACGTGGACGGCGACGGGCTGCCCGAGGACGACCCCAACGACAGCGACAACTACTGCACGAACCGCGCGTTCGCCGACGCCCTGGCCGCCCACGGCTACGTCTGGGGCGAGACCCTGCACCACTGGCACGAGCCCGGCGCCACCCACAACGAGGCCGCCTGGGCGGCCCGGGTGCACCGCCCGCTGCAGATCTTCGCCGACCTCGCGAGGTGAGCGCCCCGCTCCCCATCGCCCCCCTGCGGGAGCCGATCCTGGCGGCGCTCGACCGCGGACCGGTCGTGATCACGTCTCCCACCGGCTCGGGCAAGTCCACCGAGGTGCCGCGCTGGCTCCGTGCCCGCGGGCCGGTCGTGGTCGTCGAGCCTCGCCGGGTCGCCTGCCGCGGGGTCGCCGCCCGGGTCGCCGAGCTCGAAGGCACGGAGCTCGGCAGCGCGGTCGGCTACGTCGTGCGCGACGACGTCTGCGCCACCGGCGACACCGCGATCACCTTCGTCACCCCCGGCGTCGCCCTGCGCTGGCTGCAGTCCGGCCGCCTGGATCGCGCCGCCACCGTGCTCCTCGACGAGTTCCACGAGCGCAGCATGGACCTCGACCTGCTGCTGGCCCTGCTCCTCCGCTCCGACAGCCCGAGCCTGGGTCTGCTCTCCGCGACCCTCGACGGGGATCGCGTCGCCGAGCACATCGGCGGCGAGCACCTCCGCGGCGAGGGCCGGGCCTTCCCGGTCGACCTGCGCTGGCTCCCCGGACGCACCGTGCTGCCGGACGTCCGCGGCCTGCCCGAGC
>CALATR010000593.1 GCA_937891875.1 uncultured Pseudomonadota bacterium
GCCTCCCCGCCCCGCGCTTCTCCCGCCTGCGCGCGCATGTGCACGCGCGCCGTGCTCGAGCTGCTGAGCCACCGCGCAACGGCCCACCCCGCCGTGCCCGCCGCGTTCGCGATCCTCGGGCGCTGTACGAGGCGGTGATCGCAGCCACACCCGAGCTGGAGCTGGCGCGGGAGGCGGAGGAGGCGTTGGGGAGGTTGGAGGGCGACTGGCGTAGGATCCCGTCATGACCCCGTCCGCCGAGCAGATTCGCAGGCGAGCCATCTTTCGGTGGGGGATCCGGTGGGCCCTGGCCGCGTGGCTCGTCGGCAGCTTCCTGATCCTCCCGGGGACGGCGCTCCTGGCCGGGCGGGTCCTCCCGCAGCCAGCGATGCTGTTCGCGACGGGCGCGGCGCTCGTGCTCGCCACCGTTGTGGCTCTGCTCGTCGTGGTCGTCCTCGGCAGAAGGCTGGGCGGCAGGCTCTCCCACGCGCGTCGCAGGGAGCTGGCTGCAGGTCCGCGAGTCGACCGGTTCGCACCGCGTCAGCGCCACGGTGCGGGCGTGATGGCGATCGGCGCCGCGCTGCTCGTCTCCGGCATGTTCACCGCTCCAGGCGCCCTGCCCTACGTCATCGGAGCGCCCTCGAGCTCGGCGATCCCGTGGCTGGCCTTCACCGCCAGCGCGCTGGTGCTCGGCTTGACCGGCCTCATCACCGGGGCGTGGCTCGTGTCCGTCGGCCTGGGTGTGCCCGGCTCGATCGTCCGCCTCATCGAGGCAGGACGGTTGGAGGCGGCACGCGCCGCGCTGCAGCGGTCGTCTGGCAGGACATCACCTTGCACCGTAGAGAATGCGCTTGCCGCCATCGATCTGCATGCCGGCGATCCGGAGTCGGCCGAGGCCCGCTGCCGGAGCCTGCTCCGAGTCGCCCGATCGCCGCGATTCACCTTCCCGGTGCTGTACCACCTGGCCGAGGCCCTGCTGCGCCAGGGACGTCTCGACGAGGCACGCGCGGTGCTCGACGACGCCCTTCACGTGTCCCCCGACGCGCTGTCTGCGCTGGCGCTCCTCGCCGAGCTGGACCTCACCGCGGGCACCGCCGATGACGAGACCACCGAGGTCCTGGACGCTGCCCTCGAGCTCGCCGCCCGCTCCTTCCGCCCCACCGACGTCTCCACGCTCTCGGCCGTGCTCGCCCGCATCCGCATCGACCAGGGCGTGCCGGCAGAAGCCCGCGCCCTCCTCGCCGACATCGACCCGGACGCCACGACGGGCAACGTGGCCCGCGCCATCCTCCATCGCCACCTGGCCCTGGCCGCAGAGGCGCTCGGCGAGCCCGACCAGGCCCGAGCCCACTGGCAGGCCATCGTCGACCGTGCGCCCGAACTGGCGATCGCCGCGGAGGGCGCGGGGCGACTGGCGTAGAGTTCAGTCATGACCCCGTCCGCCGAGCAGATCCGACAGCGCGCGACCTGGCTGCGGATGACCCGCGGGGGGGTGATCGCGTGGCTCGGCCTCGCTTGGCTTGCGCTCATGCTGCTGGTCGCGCTGGGCATGACTGGCGCGGGCGCGGGCAGGCCCCTGCTGATGATGGGACGAAGCCTGCTGCTGGTGTCGCTGGCCGCATCCATGGCGATCGGATTCTCCTTGCTCCAGCTCGACCTCAGGCGCCGAATTCGGCGTACGAGGAAGATTCTGGGCACGCGAGGCAGGAAGACGGCTGCGCTGTCTCCAGCCCAGCGCGTCGCGGTCGCCATCGCGGCCCTGTCGGGAATGGTGGTGTTGGGTGCCACCGCCTCCGTGGTCTGGGGCGTGCTGGAGAGATCCGTGCCGGCCCGGGCCACCCGCTGCCGGGGTGGATGCCTACCCTGATGTCCGTCGCCCTCGGGTTGTGCGGCGTCGCGTTGCTGGCCGTCATCGCAGCCGCGGTGTCCACCGTTCCCCATGACGCCGCCCGCCGCCACGCGGTGGAGGGCAGACTGCAGGACGCGACCGACGCCCTGGACCGCGCCGCCTGGTGGCTGTCCCCGATCACGTTGGCGCTGCAGCGGGCCGAGCTCGCGCTGCTCCGCGGTGAGCACGACGCCGCCGTGGCCGCCTGTCGGTCCGCGCTGCTCCGTCCCGTCCCCCCGCGGATGATCCGGCAGGGACTCACCATCTGCGCCAGGGCCCTCGATCCCGCGCAGGACCCGAGCGCCGACGCCGTGCTCCACGAACTCCTCCACCAGCACCCCGCCGACCCGGCCGCCCACCTCCTCCTCGCCGAGCGCGCTCTGCAAGCCAGCACCGTCGACGCTCAGACCGCCCAGCGACTCGAAGCCTGCATCGACCTGTCCAGCCGCAGCTTCCGCGATGCCGCCGACCTTCCCGTGCTCCGCGCCATGCTCGCCCGCGTGCGTCTCGCCGAGGGCAGCCCCGCGGAAGCGCGTGGGGTCGCCGCCGACCTCGATCTGCACGCCATCCAAGGCGGTGTCCGCCGCGCCACCGTGCACCGCCACCTGGCCATGCTCGCCGAAGCGCTCGGCGAGCCCGACCAGGCCCGAGCCCACTGGCAGGCCATCGTCGACGCCGTCCCCGAGCTCGCCATCGCCAGCGAAGCCCGGAAGCGACCGGCCACCGGCGACGCCGAGACCGACAACGAGTTCGACGACGAGATCGAGCCTCTCCCGTGAACCGCTCCGATCACCGCCCCGTGTTCATCCAGCCCCACTTGCCCGGGCAAACCACCCCAAATGCACACCCGCGCTGGGCAACCCCCTTCGTATGAACACTTCTGAGCCTCAACGCCCGAACCGACCCCTCCCTCGCGCACCCCTGCACGCTCGTACGTCAACAATGGCGCCTGGCCTCCGCCAGGATCTCCGCCGAACGTCGCCAACTGTTCAAATCAACGGACTTGCCCCTGCCCAGTGTTCATCCAACCTTACTGGCCCGGGCAACCCGCCCTGAATGCACCGGACCCGCTCCCTCCATGCCCCTCCCTCCCTCCGATCTCCGCAGTCGAGCCTTCACCCGCAGCGTCTCCCGCGGCGCGCTGGTCGCGTGGGCGCTGGTCATCCTCGGCGCCACCGTCGGTAGCCTGCTGATCGTCGTACTCCGACTGCCGGGCGGCCTTCCGCTGGCCGCGCTGATCCTCAGCAGCTCGTACCTGGGCATCTTCCTGTGGATCGCCGCCGCGGTCCTGCGCCGCCGCGGCCTCCGCCTCGAGCTGAGCGTGAAGGCGCGCAAGGCCCTGGCCGGCGCGACGTCCCCGGCGCCCACTCGCGCCGCCGTCCAGCACGTGCTCAACGTCCTCATCCTGCTGGCGGCGGCCGCCGTGCTGGTCGCGTTCTCCTTCCAGCCGGTGCTCCCGTGCCCAGGCCGCGTCCGGCGCCGACTCGGACGCCCGCGCTGCCATGGCCGCCCTGACACCCTCGCCCGACTGGACCGCCCTCACACGCGCCTCGGTGAGCTTCCACCTGGCCTGCGCCCACGAGGCCCTGGGCGATGCCGACGCCGCCGTGGAGCACTTCAGCGCGGTGCTCGACGCCGCTCCCCAGCTCGACCTGGCCCGTCGCGCCGCCGCCGGGCGGGACCACGCTCGGGGCCCCCAGCCCGCACCGGTCCTCACCACGTGATCCGCCGACAGCCCGCAGCAAGCGCACCCCGCCCACGCCGCGCCGGGCCCTGATACCGTGTCGCACTCCCCCGGATTGGTTTCATGACCCAGACCGTCATCTTCGGCGCCGGCCCCGCGGGCCTGTCCGCCGGCTACGTGCTCGCGAAGAAGGGCCACACTCCGATCGTGCTCGAGAAGACGGACACCGTCGGCGGCATCTCACGCACCATCGACTTCGAGGGCTA
>CALATR010000594.1 GCA_937891875.1 uncultured Pseudomonadota bacterium
AGCCGCGGCGTGGTGCTGGGCGCGACCATCGCCGAGACCCTGGAGGTGGGCGTCGGCGACAAGGTCGTGCTCATGACCCAGGTCGGCGACGAGATGGAGAGCGTGCCCCTGCGGGTGCGCGGCGTGTACCGGACCGGCGTGGACCTCACCGACGGCTTCACCGCCATGGCCGACATCTCCGCCCTGCAGCCCCTGCTCCCCGGCGAGGACCCCGCCCACCAGGTCGCCGTGCTGCTCGACTCCGCGGACCGCGCGCCCCGGGTGAAGGCCGACGTGATCGCCGCCCTGGGCGAGCGATCCGCCGTGGACATCCGCACCTGGGACGAGGCCATGCCCCAGCTCAAGGCGCAGATGGAGCTCGACCGCGGCGCAAGCCAGGTGATCTACAGCTTCGTGTTCGTCATCATCGCAGTCGTCATCCTGTCGACCCTGCTGATGAGCGTCATGGAGCGCACCCGCGAGTTCGGCGTGCTGCTGGCGCTCGGCATGCGCCCCCTCGAGATCGCCGCCCTCATCGTCAGCGAGTCCTTCCTGCTCGGCGTCTTCGCCACCGCGGTCGGCCTGCTCCTGCACATCCCGCTGGCCTGGTACCTGATCACCTACGGCCTCGACTACGGCGACATGATGGCCAACAGCTCCGACCTCGCCGGCGTCATCCTGGACCCGGTGATCCGCGCCCAGATCGACTGGGACAGCCTGGTCTTCTACAGCGTCGCGGCGGTGGTGCTCACGATGCTGGCCGGCGTCTGGCCCGCCTGGCGCGCGACGCGGCTGCAGCCGGTCGACGCGATGCGGAGTGTGTGACGTGAGCGCGGGGGTGGCGGTGCCGCGGCGAGTCGATCTCGTAGGGGTCGCGGTGCCTCGGGCTGTCGATCTCGCGGGAGTCGCGGTGCCTCGGGCAGTCGATCTCGCGGGGGTCGCGGTGCCTCGGGCTGTCCGCGAGAGCGTCGTCGCGTGGGTTTCAGCGGGGGAGTGGCGGCCCGGTCTCCAGTCTCCAGTCTCCAGTCTCCAGTCTTGTAGAGCCCTGGAAGGTCGGCTTTCAGCGGCACGGCGGAGACCATTGGAGCGCAACGAGGCACTAGCCGAAAGGGTGGACTCAGGGGGCAATACTGCGGTGCAGGGCAGTGAGCATGCGGCGGATTTCGCCGAGCTCCTGATCGAGCGGGGCCCAGGTTGCGTGATCGAGGAAGCCGAGCTCCAAGGCGAGAAACAGCTGGTACTCAACCTCGTTGGTGGACCCCAAGGCGAAGTCGATGAAGTGAGCGAACTCGGCCTTCGATCGGCGGCCCGCGCCCTCGGCGACGTTGCTCGGTACGGACACGCAGGCTCGTCTGAGCTGCGAAGTCAATCCGAAGCGTTCCTCATCCGGGAAGCGGCGCGAGGCCTCGTAGACTCGCACCACGAAGCGATGGGCTCGCTCCCACACGTGCAACTTCCGGTAGTCCCGCACCGCCCCCCCACACTCGTTCCGAGCGAACTCCGAACTACCTCGGCCCCTCCGACCCAACCACCGCCCGCACCACTCCCGCTTCTCCTGCATCTCTACACCTGGGACTGGAGACCAGAGACCAGAGACCAGAGACCGCCCCGCCACTCCCCCGCCCGCAGCAACGGCCACCACGACAGCGGCACTGCCCGCAGCAACGGCCAACACGCCAGCCGCACCGCCAGCCGCAACGGCCTCAACGACAGCGGCACTGCCCGCAGAACCTCCGGAGCCCGCCATGATCGTCACCGTCCGAAGCCTCACCCGGCACTACCAGCAAGGCACCATCACCGTCAAAGCCCTGCGCGGCGTCGATCTCGACATCGAGAAGGGTGAGTTCACCGCACTCATGGGGCCGTCGGGGTCGGGCAAGACGACGCTGCTGAACATCATCGGCGGCCTCGATGCGCCGACCGGGGGGTCGGTGGTGGTGGATGGCAAGGACCTGGCGAAGCTGTCGGCGGGGCAGCGCTCGACCCTGCGGCGCAATCGACTCGGCTACGTGTTCCAGGCGTACAACCTCATCCCCGTGCTGACCGCGGTCGAGAACACCGAGTTCGTGCTGAACCTGCGCGGGGTGCCTGCGAAGGAGCGGCGGGCGAAGGCGATGGCGGTGCTGAAGGACGTGGGGCTCGAAGGCATGGAGCACCGGCGACCGAACCAGCTCTCCGGCGGTCAGCAGCAGCGGGTCGCGGTCGCCCGGGCGATCGCGGGAGATCCGGCGATCGTGCTCGCCGACGAGCCGACCGCGAACCTGGACACGAAGACTGGCGACGAGCTGATCGCGCTCATGCGGGAGCTCAACCAGAAGAACGGGGTGACCTTCCTCTTCGCGACCCACGACCCCAAGGTCATGGATGCGGCCACCCGGGTGGTGCGCATGCGCGACGGCGCGGTCGAGGCGGACGAGCGCAAGTGATGCGCGCCCTGCTGGTCCTCGGCGCAGCCCTCACCGCCTCCCCTGCCCTGGCCGAGGAGCCCGCTGGGGACGAACCCGTTGCGGAGGAAGAGGACGGCAAGGTCGCGGTGGAGGGTCGGGTCTGGGGGCACGTGAAGACCTTCGCCGTCGGCGTCGTGCCCTACGACCACCCGCTCATGCCCGAAGAACCCGTCGGGCAGGCCTTCATCGACACCCGGCTCAACGCCGAGCTGCACGTCGGCGAGCACGTCAGCGCCGAGGTCGCCCACGCGGTCACCACCACGATCGGCTCGGCGGCGCTCCAGGCGGCGAGCACCGGCGTGGCCCCCCAGGCACCCCAGCTGGTCGATCTCGGCTGGGAAGCGCTGGACGCCGACAGCAGCACGTTCAGCCTGCAGGGCCGCACCGATCGGCTCAACGTCACCCTGCGGACGACCGGCGTGCAGCTCACCCTCGGGCGCCAGCCGGTCAGCTTCGGCTCGGGGCTGTTCTTCACCCCCCTCGACCTGGTCGGCCGGTTCACCCCCGCCACCATCGACACCGAGTACAAGCCCGGCGTCGACGCGGTCCGGGTGGACCTGTTCCGCGGGGTCAGCACCCAGGGCACGGCGATCGTCACCTGGGCCGACCAGCCCGTGGGCAGCGACGCCCGCACCTACGAGGGCCTGCGCGCGATCAACGCCGCGCTGTACGGTCAGGCCACGGTCGGCGTGACGGACATCGGCCTGTTCACCGCCTCCATCCAGGGAGATCCGGTGTTTGGCACCATGGTCGCCACCGGGGTCGGACCGGTCGCCCTGCACGGGGACGCGACGGTCACCGTACCCACCGGCGAGGACGACGCGGATCCCTACGTGCGGGCGGTCGTCGGGGCCACCGGCCTCCCCCACTGGCGCCTCTCCCTGGGCGGCGAGCTCTACCTGCAGACGCTCGGCACCACCGACGACGCCGAGCGCCTCGCCCTGCAGCAGACCGACCGCTTCCAGCGCGGCGAGCTGTGGCTCACCGGCCTCGCCTACGCCGGCCTCACCGCCAACCTCGAGCTCACCCCCCTGGTCAGCGTCGGCTTCGCCAGCATCATGAACCTCACCGACCCGAGCCTGTTCCTGGCGCCGAGCCTGTCTTGGTCGGTCTCGAACAACGCCCAGCTGGCGGCCGGCGGCTACATCGGCCTCGGCGAGCGCCCGGAGCTGCTGACCCTGAAGAGCGAGTTCGGGACACTCCCGGCGGTGTTCTTCTTGCAGGTTCGAACGTACTTCTAGTCGTTGGTGATCAGTTCTTGGTTGTTGGTCGAGTCGGCGTGCGCACGTACTCGCCACCCCAGCGCGACGGCTCTCCGCAGTCGCCCCGCCAGACACCAACCAACCAACCACCACCAACCAACCACCAATGACCCACCCCACCTGCTCCTCCGCCTCCCTCGCCGCTGGCGAAGACCTCCTCGGCACCGGCACCTCCGCCACCCTCCACTGGGTCGCACTCGAGGTGCGGGGCTCGTGGCGGCCCAAGGCGCTGTTCGACAACGACCTGCCCGAGTCCGTCTCCGCCTGGCTCCGCGGCCTCAAGCAGCGGCCCGACGCCAAGCCCCTGTTCATCAAGCGCCGGGGCAAGCGCGACGGTGTGACCGTGCTCTACGCCAACGTCACCGCTGGCCGGGTCCACCGCTTCGAGCTCGCCGACGCGTCCGAGGCCCCTGCCCTGCCCTGGGAGGCCCTGTTCGCGGGCACCACCGACGCCGGGCGCACCGACGAGCGGCCGATCCTGGTGTGCACCCACTCCACCCGCGACCACTGCTGCGGCCTGCACGGTGCGGGCGTGGCCC
>CALATR010000595.1 GCA_937891875.1 uncultured Pseudomonadota bacterium
CTCTGTGCCTCTGTGCCTCTGTGCCGAGTGCCGCCTCGAGTCACCGAGTCCGCACACGTGGCCTCCCCGTCGACGCGAGCGGTGTGGCTGGTGGTCCGGGTCGGGGAGACCACGGGGGTCAGGACGAGAGGGGTTGCATCTTGCCGCGTGGAAATCCAACCCCTCACGTCCTGACCCCGTGAGTCCAGACTCGATGGACGAGGCACCGCTCGGCACAGAGGCACCGAGGCGCAGAGGGCCTGGGCGGTGTGGCTCGGGTGGTCTGGCGGTGGCGGGTTCAAGTGGGACATGGCCGACGGAGAGTGACCAGAGAGCTGGCTCTTGAGGCCTGTAGGGCCCGGTGCTGCGCGCAACGTCCTCTGGCTGCGGCTGGGTGGTCGGGTCCGTGAGAACATTGTTCCAGCCGTAGGGGATGGCGTTGGGGCCGCCGCTGTGCTCTCTGTGAACCTCTCTGTGCCTCTGTGCCTCTGTGCCGAGTGCCGCCTCGAGTCACCGAGTCCGCTCACCAGAGGTCCGGTTCAGGCCGAACAACAGATGGCCGGTGTGCAGCCTTCCGAGCCTGTTTCGAGCGAGTCCACTCGAAACTCGCACCTCGAGACTCGAAACTGCCGACCTTCCTGCCGATGACCTCGGAACCCACGGCTCGCTGCAAGTCGCTATGCTTCGCCGGAACCACCGAGGACGCCATGATCCGCTTCCACGCTCGCACTGACGTCGGCCGCAAGCGCAAGAACAACGAAGACTCGCTGCTGGCGGCCGAGGAGTACGGGCTGTTCGTGGTCGCCGACGGCGTCGGCGGGCGCAAGGCGGGCGAGCTGGCGAGCGCCATCACGGTCAACACCTTCCAGAAGTACGGCCCCAGGCTGCGCACCGCGGTGGAGACGTTCGCTGCAGATCCGAAGCGAGAGAACCGCAACGCCGTGCTGTGGCTGCTCGACGAGGCGGCAAACGTCGCCAGCAAGCGCGTCTACGAGACCGCGTCGAGCACCGGCCGCCAGGGCATGACCACCACCGTGGTCGCGGCGCTGGTCGGTGGAGGCGCGGCGTTCCTGGTCCACGTGGGCGACAGCCGCGGCTACATCCTGCGCCAGGGCCGCCTGCGCCAGCTGACCGAGGACCACTCGATGGTCAACCAGCTGCTCCAGCAGGGCAGCATCACCAAGGAAGAGGCGCGCACCAGCCGCTACCGCAACGTCATCACCCGCGCCGTCGGCCTCTACCCGACCGTGCAGTCCGACACCCTCTTCGTCGAGCTGGTCGAGGGCGACCGGCTGATGCTGTGCAGCGACGGCTGCTCCGATCTGGTCGAGCCCGCGGAGATGGCTCGCTACCTCGACTCCGCCTCGGTCACCGACGCCACCGACGCCCTCATCGACGCCTCCCTGGAGGCTGGCGGCAAGGACAACGTCACCGTCATCGTCGTCGAGCCCGAGGCCGTGCTCGAGGCCGAGGCGGTCAGCGCCCGCGCCCAGGCCATGGAGCGCCTCTTCCTGTTCAACGACCTGCCCTTCCACGCCCGCCTGCGGGTCGGCCGCATCGTCAGCGAGTTCCAGGTGCGCCCCGGCGACACCATCGTGCGCCAGGGCGAGCGCGGCGACACCATGTACACCGTGGTGCAGGGCAACGTCGGCGTGATGGTCGGCGGTCGCGAGGTCGCCACCTTCGGCCCGGGCGAGCACTTCGGCGAGCTGGCCCTGGTCGACGAGCTCCCGCGCAGCGCGGACATCGTCGCCAAGAACGACGTGCGCCTCCTGGCCATCGACCGGGCGTCCCTGCGCGAGTTCTGCATGCTCGAGCCCGCGCTCGGCAACCAGATCCTGTGGAAGCTCTCGACCACGCTGGGAGATCGCCTGCGGGCGACGAACCGGATGTTGGAGCGGTAGGGCGTCGGTGGCTCGCGGCGGTGCCCGGCACGGAGACCCGGAGCTCACCCCCGACCGATGATCTCGACGTCGACGCCGTCCCTGCGGGTCTGGACGATCACGGCCTTGCCTTCGTGGCTGCCGAAGATCCCGGTCCGGACCCACGCGCACGGATCCTCGGGTACGCGCCAGTGATCGCCGGTCCACACGATGGGCATCGCGCCATCCTCCGCCTCGATCCAGCCGAGGAAGCGTCCGCCGCCGAGGCCGGTCGTGCGCACGGCGGCCCGGGTCTGGACCTCGCGCAGGCGCGTGGGCGGGCCGCGCCGACCGATGCTGAAGAAGTCCAGCACCAGCGCATTCCCGTCCACGTGGATGCCGTCGAAGCGCTCACCGGTCAGCCCGTCCAGAGTGACCTCCTCGCCGGTCGACAGGGCGAAGGCGCGACCCGGTCCGAACTCACCGATGGCCAGGCCGTCCAGGACCACCCCCGATCCGGTGGGCGGCTCCGTCATGGGCACGCGCCGGGGAAAGCCCGACCGCTCCCAGCGGTTCCAGCGCCCGCCGTCGTAGATCAGCAGCTCGTCGGCC
>CALATR010000596.1 GCA_937891875.1 uncultured Pseudomonadota bacterium
ATGGGTTTCCCGGGACTGGTGTGTAGCAACTTCCAGATCACCGGGCCCATGGTCCTTGGCCACCCAGAAATGAACGTTGGCCCTACGTCAGCGGCGCTTGGCCGAACACGAACACGCGGTCCGGCGGTCTCTGTGGAGCCCGAGCCCGGACAGCCCCAGGAGGGCACGTGAGCGACGAGACGACCGGCCCCACCCCGTACGAGCTGATCGGCGGAGAGGCCGGGGTGCGGCGGCTGGTGGATGCGTTCTACGACGCCATGGACCGCCGGGAGGACGCTGCGGCCGTTCGTGCGCTGCACCCGAAGTCCCTGCAGGGGAGTCGGGAGAAGCTGTTCTGGTGGTTCTCCGGC
Source organism: uncultured Pseudomonadota bacterium (assembly GCA_937891875.1). Classification (GTDB taxonomy): domain Bacteria; phylum Myxococcota_A; class UBA796; order UBA796; genus REDI01. The sequence continues at coordinate 351 of CALATR010000596.1, forward strand.
TGGCTCGGCGGCCCCCAGCTCTACGTCGAGCGCAAGGGGCATCCCCGGCTGCGCATGCGCCACCTGCCCTTCGCCATCGACCAGGCCGGCGCCGACGCGTGGATGGTCTGCATGTTCGAGGCGCTGGACGCGACGGTCGAGGACGAGGAGCTGCGGTCGATGATCGAGCTCAACCTTGGAAAGCTCGCGTATCACATGGTCAATCGCTGAGAGGGTCCCGTGTTGTGGTTGTGGTTGGTGACGCTGGCGCTCGGGGGGCCGGTCGAGGACGCGGAACAGGCGCTGGCGCGGCACAGCCGGGGTCGGGACACCGCCCCGCTCGCGGCCCGGGCTGAGGCGCTCGAGGCGGGACTCGCCGGTGGTGAGATCGAGAGTGACGGAGCGAGCGTCGAGCTGCTGGTCCGCGTCTGGCTGACGGTCGCTCAGGACGGGGCCGACGCGCGGCGCCTGGAGGCCCTGGAGCACGCCGTGACCGCGGCCGAGGGCCTCGCCGAGCAGGGCGGGAGCGCGGATCTCGGCACCTCGACGTCGGGGATCGCCATGCTGGTCACCGATGGGTGTCGGCGCGCGAAGACGCCGGAGGAACGTGAGGTCTGGCGCGTGCTCGGCCTCCGGGTGGTCGCGCTGTCCACCACCATCCTCCACCGTCCGCCCGCCACCGTGCGCGGGCAGCTCGAGCAGGCGGTCGCCCAGCTGGAGCTGGCCCACGATCCCGTGCACGCCGGAGAGCTCGCGACGTCCGCGGCCAACCTGGGCCACCCCTCGCGCTCGCTGGACCTGCGGATCTCGGAGGAGCTCGTGCGCACGGCCTCGCCCAAGGTGGCGGGCACCTTCCTGCGCCAGGCGATCGGGCGCTGGCCGTCCACGTGGGAGCTACGGGACCTGGCCGGTGGACTCTTCGCCGCGAACCGACAGTACGAGGAGGCGATCAAGCACCTCGACGTGGCCATCGAGTACGTGCACCCCGAGCTCACCCGCCAGCGGGCCATCCTGCTGCGCAAGCGTGCCGCCGCCCGCACCGAGCTGGGCGATCTGGACGGTGCGATCTCCGACTTCGAGGCCGCCGAGCCCCTCGAGCGTGCCGGTCCGACCGAGCGGTACCAGTGGGCACGCACCCACGTCCTGGCCGCCCAGCGCCTGACCGCCGAGCTGCGCGAGCGCACTGGCAACCGCGCCGCCCTGCCGAGCGCCGCCCGCGACCACTGCGACAAGGCCATCCCCCACCTGACCCTCGTCGAAAAGGACCCCCGGCTGGGTGGCCCGGCGGGTCAGGCGCTGGCCCTGTGCAACCAGGTCGTGGCGGCGGAGGCGACGGACTGAGCTACCGGCGGAGCGGCTGCTCTGCGGCCTCCTCGAGCGCTGCGTAGGGGTCGTCGGAGCTCGCCGCGATGCGCTCCATCTCGTCGAGGAAGGACTTCAGGTCGCCGGTGCGCTGGAGCACGGCGGCGAAGTGCTCGGGGCTCTTGTTGTAGACCCGGAACTGGACCAGCCGGGCGTTGTTCCAGGGCTCGGCGGCGAGCCAGCGCGACCAGCGGCCGGGATCGGAGAAGCCAGCGTGCATCGCCCGCTCTGGCAGGCTGCCCAGGATCTCTGACTTGCGCGCGCGCTTGGCCTCGTCGGACAGCGCGTCGTCGGTGTAGACCGCGTCGAGCTCGGCGTAGACGTCGTGCATCAGCTTCAGGTAGACCGCGCGATCGGCCCGACGGGCGAGCTCCTTGCGGACGGGCTCGCTGTCAGCGCCGTACTTGTCCTCGAGGTAGTCCAGCGCGGCCTCCTCCCCGACGAAGCTGGCGACGGACTCGTTGAACGCGACCGAGCCCGGCAGCCACACGGTCGCGTGGGTCAGCTCGTGGAAGAGGGTGTTGGACAGGCGCGCCTCGTCCCAGTCCAGCATGTGCGGCAGGAGCGGGTCCTCGAACCAGCCCAGCGTCGACCACGCGCCCGCGGTGCGCACGTAGACGTCGAGACCATCGGCCTCCATGGCGTCCGCTTCGGCGCGGGCGGCCGCCTCGTCGAAGAAGCCCAGGTAGGGCACCGTGCCGACGATCGGAAACCACCAGGTGCGGGGGGCGAACGACAGCTCCTGGCAGCCGGACACGTTCCAGACGGTGTGGTCCCAGCCGGCGTTGATGGTGCTGTAGTGGCCGGTGTCCGCGAGGCCGAGCTGCTGGGCGTGGGCCTTGATCGCCGGCACGAGCCGGGCGGTCGCCTGCTGTTCGGGGGTGAACTGTCCGCTCGCGAGCGCCTCTTCCACCGGCACCCGGCCCCAGAGGACCTCGAGCTGGTAGCGGGCGGCGGTCAACACGTACTGCACGCGCGGATGCAGCAGGGACAAGGCACCCGCGAGCAACACCAGACCCGCGACTGCGCCACCGACTCGAAGGAACACACGACGACGAGACATGCAGGGGCTGTAGCACTGCAGGCGGCCCGGAACATCACCGGGGTTCAGGCGCTCGCGGTCGCCCCGATGCAGCATTAGGCCAACTCGGTACCGAGGAGACGCACTTGGATTGGCTGTACGACCTGATGAGGACGCTCTGGGACGGTGGTCCCGTCATGATCCCCATCGCGGTGGCCTCCGTCGTCGCCTTGGCAGCCTTCCTCGAGCGCGTGGTCGCGCTGCAGCG
>CALATR010000597.1 GCA_937891875.1 uncultured Pseudomonadota bacterium
CCGGTCCTGCAGAGCACGTCCCAGACCTGGAACAACTACCACGTGGGATCCTACGTCCGGCTCGACAGCGGCGAGCAGATCGCCGAGTCGCTCACCGGCTCGGGCCTGGCCTGGCGCGCCACCGCGGACGGCGCCTGGGAGGACGGCTCGGGCTGGCCCACCGACGACGGCAGCTACCAGATCCTCGACGCGGTCGACCACGGCGGCGTCATCGTGGGCGTGGGCAGCACCATCACCCAGCCGCCCACCGCGTTCGTGCAGGCGGAGACGGAGGGCGACTTCCGCATGGACCCGGTCGTGCTGGAGGAGATCCGCGGCGAGCTGTGGTCGGTGGACAGCGACGGCAGCGGCCTGGTCGCGGGCGGCGTCGACCAGGAGGCGAGCGCTGGCCGCGTCTACGTCACCGACGGCGACCCCACCAGCGCGGCCGACTGGCTCACCCTGGACGTCAGCGAGCTGGTCAGCGGCGACTCGTGGATCCGGGGGGTGTGCCGCCGGGGCCAGCTGGTGGCGGCGGTCGGCGAGAACCCGGTGACCGAGGACGGCATCCTGCTGATCTCCCAGGATGGCGGCGTGAACTGGCAGAGTCACCCGCCCCTGAACGCTCCGCCCCTCACCGCGTGTTCCATCACCGATGACGGCACCGTGCTCATCGCAGGCGCGCTCGGCTGGATCGGCGCGAAGGGCTGACCGGTCAGGCCCGAGGCATGCCCGGGTCCAGGTCGCGGCCCTCCCGCAGGGCCACCAGGTGCTCGTTGAGGAAGCGGCCGTCCGGATCGAAGCGGTCGCGCGCGGTCCAGAAGTGGGACCAGCACTCCGGATCCCAGCTTGCACGAGGGTTCTGCCAGTGGACCTTGCCCGGGTGGGAGCGCCCGCCGAGGGGGAGCAGCGCCTGCTCGATCGCCGCGAGGAAGGGCCCGCGCGCCTCGTCGGGGCCGTAGTCGCTGACCGAGACGTCCACCCAGGCCACGTCGCGGCGGTGGGCAGCACTCATGCAGGTGTCCTCGTCCGAGCGGCTCCAGCGCACGTTCACCGGCAGGTCGAGGGTGTAGCGACCGGACACGTCCCAGTCGTAGGCGATGCGCCGCACCGCCTCCAGGGCCTCGCCGAGCCGCTCGGGGGCCACCGAGTACTCCAGGCTCTGCGCCCGGAAGAGCCGGTCGCCGGTGAGGCCCTCCCACCAGCTGTCGATGTAGTCGTCGTCGTCCTCGGGGAGCTGACCGAGGATGAAGTTCCAGATCTCGTGCACCCGGTCGCCGCCCCCGAAGAGCCAGGCCCCCCGCAGGAGCGCGCCCAGCGCGACGTTGCCGACCAGGATCTCGTCGACGAAGGAGGAGATCGCCCGGCCCGCGCTGGCGGGCTCGCCGGTCTCGTCGCGGTACATGCGCAGCGCCCGATCCTGCAGGGCGAACCACAGGATCTCGTAGCGCCTCACCGCCGGCGCCCGCTCGACCGGATCCAGGGCCTCCTCGAGGCTGCCCAGCCGGGCGTCCATGCGCAGGGTGTACGGGCGCCGGGCGGCGAGCTCGACCGAGGTCAAGAGCCCGAGACCGCCGAGGTTGGCGCGCAGGGCCCGCAGGTCGGCGTGGTGTTCCGGATCATCGGCGTCCCGCCTGAAGATCTCCCCTCGCCCATCGATGCCCTCGACCGCGCGCAGCACGTGGGGGTGGGAGATGCTGCCCCAGTGGATGCCCGTGCCGTGCACCGCCGTCGCCACCGAGCCCAGCACGCTGGGGCGGATGTTGCTGCCCGAGTTGTCGAGCGCGTAGCCGAGCAGATCCATGTGGCGCATCGCCCGGCCCACCTCCATGTGGCCCGCGACCCGGATCCGCGGCACGCCGAGCTCCCAATCCTCTCCGGCAAACGTCACGTCTCGTGGCAACCGGTCCGTGACCAGGGTCACGCCGTCCGTGCGGATCAGCCCGCTGAAGCTGTGCAGGCTGCCCACCGGCTTGACCCGGGGGTGAGCAGCGATGACCCGGGAGGCCTCTTCGACGGTGCGCGGGCGCACGACCCCAGCCGGCTCCCAGCGCACGTTCCGACCCCAGTTCGACCACTGCACGCGACCCTCCTGCTCTCTCGATCCAACTCCGCGGCGGATGCTCCGTCGCGGGTCAGCATGGTACGAGAGCGCGTGACCAAGGAGCCCACCTGATGTTCGCCCTGCTGTCCCTGCTCCTCGCTCCGGCCCTCGCCGCCCCGCCCAGCCTCTCCTGCACGCCCCTCGAGGTGGCCGTTCGGGCCGAGGAGAAGAACGTGGCCGACGCGCGCCCGAAGGGGTTTGCGTGGGAGGGCGTGAACACCGTCTCGGTGCTCGAGGACGGGCGCATCATCGTCGCCCGGCACGCCGCACTCGAGAAGCTGTCCCGGCGCGATCTGAAGAAGCAGCACCAGAACGGCGCGGATCGGGTCACCGAGCTGTACGTGCTCACCGCCGAAGGCGAGGTGCAGAGCCGGGTGACCATCCCCCGCGGCACCCTGCTGGAGACGGTGGCCCTGCCCGGCGGCGGGGTGGCGATCGCCCGCACCGAGGGCACCCTCACCCTCATCGACTACATCGACGAGGACGGCACCTACGTCGGATCCGTGCGCATGCCCGAGGACCCCCAGGCGGACAGCCTGTGGCGCAAGCACAACCCCATCCAGGCCAGCGGACCCAACCGGATCACCGCCGCGGGGCCCGACCGGGTCGTCACCTGGCACGCCGGTACCGCCATCGCCTTCGACCTCGCCAACCTGGCCCGCTCCACCGGCGAGTCGCTGTACCCGCTCGGCATCTTCACCCTGCGCGGCCGCCGCGACCGCGCCTCCGAGCTGCTCCTGGTCGATCGCAACCGCGCCGTCACCTGGCTCGATCCGGAGCTGAACGTCCTGCGGACCCGCCCCTGCGACGGGTGCCGCGTGGTCGGTCACGACAAGCCGGTAGACCTCGACAAGGCAGAGGGATCCTGGCTTCCCGCGGTGCGTCTGCGCGGTGCGGCGATGGCCGAGGCGATGGAGGGCGGCATCGAGGTGCGCTTCATCGGCCTGTCCGCGAAGGAGAAGGAGGGCGACCCCATCCAGGTGCCCGTCGACGGGGAGGGGCGCTTCTCCTGGCGTCTGCGCGAGGGACCGTGGGGCACGACGCTGGTGACGGTCAGCCAGGACGGACAGCACGTGGTGCGCGCGGTGCAGCCCGGCCACGCCGAGCCCGTGTGGACCTGGACCGCGCCCGAGGGCTGGGCCCGCAGTGACGAGGAGCTCGTCGCGGACGCCCTGGGCCCGTACGTGCGGATCCGGGTCGTCGAGGGACATGGCCTCGAGGAGACGACCCGGGAGGCCCTGCTGGTCGATCCGCGAGACGGCCGCGCGAGCACGCCGGTCAAGCCGACGAGCCTGTCGGAGCCCCTGCGCGAGGCCCTGTCCAGCCCGTGGGTCAACCGCCACTTCGCCGGCGACGTGCTGCTCCGGGATGTGAACGATCCCATCCTCACCCGCATGGAGCAGGGAGACGGCGTGGCGCAGGTGGAGCGTTGCCGGGTACGCCTCTCTCCATGAGTCAAGCCGACGCCCCAGCGATGCTCGCCGAGAACCTCCCCCCGGAGGCGCTCTTCCACGTCCGCAACCTGGACGTCGCCCGCATGGGCGTCCTGCAGTGGCTGGTCCTGATCCTGTGGATGCCCATCGGCCTGCCGCTGATGCTGGTCCGCGCCGCCGCCACCATCCTCGCGAGCCTGGTCATCCCGCCCGCCTACCGGCCGTGGTGGATCTGCACGATGGCCGGGGTGTTCACGCGCACGAAGGGCAAGACGAAGATGCGGGATCACGGCATGGTCGTGGTCAGCAACCACCTGTCGTACTTCGACCGCATGACGGTCGCCGCAGCGGTGCGCAGCCGGGTGCCCCTGGCCACGCTGATCTGGCACAAGGTCAACTGGCTCAACGCCCACATGGCCCGGCCGACCATCGCGGTCCGCGAGACCGGCCGCAACCGCAACCTGGTCGACGAGATCAAGGTCTACCTTCAGCACGGCAACGTCCTGCTCTTCCCCGAGGCGACGGTCACCGACGGCATGGCCCTGCTGCGCTTCGAGAAGATGGCCTTCTCCCTCGAGGCTCGCGTAGTCATCGTCGCGCTCCGCTACCGCCGCGCCCTGCCCTTCCTCCGCTCCAGCGCCCTGCGCGAGCGGCTCTTCGTGCAGCTGTTCTACGACCTGTTCCAGCCCTGGAGCGTGGCGGAGATGCAGGTGCTCGGGACCCACGAGCGCCGCGAGGACGAGACGGCGGAGGACTTCGCGAAGCGCGCCCAGGCGATGATCGCGGACGCCCTGGGCGTGCCCACCACGACCTACACCTGGCGCGACCGCCGCCGCCTGCTGAAGCAGCACGGCCTGGAGCTCCCCGGCGAGCTGGAGCGGCGCAAGCTGCTGCAGAAGGCGAAGGGGGAGTGGGACAAGGCGAAGGACAAGGTGAAGGGGACGGTGGAGCGGGTGAAGAGCAGGAAGAAGGGGGAGAAAGGGCAGTAGCGGCGGGCGTGGGAGTGGCGTTGGGGCCCGTGCGATCCGCTCGCGGGGAGTCGCGTTGCTGCGAGGCGGGGGATGCCTCTGCTCGGTCTCCAGTCTCCAGTCGCCAGTCTCCAG
>CALATR010000598.1 GCA_937891875.1 uncultured Pseudomonadota bacterium
ATGTCTTGAATGGGTCGCATGCGGTGGCGACGTTATACCGCCGGCCCCCGTGCTGTCGCGGGGGGGCGTGAAGGAGACGGTCGGATGGAGGTCAGGGACCCGATCCACGGGGCCATCAGGGTCAGCGGATCGGAGCGCGACGTCGTCGATCATCCCTTCGTGCAGCGGCTCCGCGGCATCCGCGCCACGGGCTTCGCTGCCATGGCCTTCCCGAGCGCCACTCACACCCGCTACGGCCACTGCCTGGGGGTGATGCACCTCGCGGGTCGCGCGTTCGACAGCGCATACCAGGACTGGCCCTTCACCTCGGCTGACGCCCGCCACCGTCTGCGCGAGACCGTGCGCCTGGCCGCCCTGTGCCACGACCTCGGCCACAGCCCGTTCTCCCACTGCACCGAGTTCGCGATGCCCCCGCTCGCGGACCTGCAGATCCCGTGGCTGGCCCGGGCCGAGTCCCGCAAGGCGACCCACGAGGACTACACCCTGGCCATCCTCGCCAACACGGACCTGTGCGAGACCCTCGACCAGCGCACGGCCTCCAGCGCGCGCCACGTGGCGGCGCTGATCAGCGGCGACATCGTCGTGGACGACGACTTCTTCGTGGACGGTGGGCTCGATCACCGCCGCGTGCTGTCGCAGATCGTGAGCAGCGAGCTGGACGTCGATCGGCTCGACTATCTCGTCAGGGACGCAGTCTTCAGCGGGGCCCGCTACGGCCAGGTCGACGTGGACTGGCTGATCAGCCACATGCAGGCCCACCCGGTCGAGGGGCACGTCACCCTGGGCCTGGACGCCCGCGCGCTCTACGCCTTCGACGACTTCCTGATCGCCCGCCACCACATGTTCCTGATGGTGTACTTCCACCACAAGAGCGTCGTGTACGAGGAGATCCTCAAGCGGTTCGTCCGCGAGCCGGGCTGCGCCTGGACCCTGTCGGGCGACCTCGACGACTACCTCTTCCGCGATGACACCGACCTCATCGCCCACCTGCGCCGGTCGGACTCCGAGTGGGCTCGCCGGGTGGTGGAGCGGCGACCGTTCACCCGGATCCTCGAGGTGCACGGCGCCCCGGACGAGGTCGACCTGTCCGCCGAGGCCGAGCGGCTGCAGGCCGAGGGCATCGACTTCATCGCCGCGGGCAGCACCGGTCGCCTGTCCCGCTACGAGACCTACGGCCAGAAGCGGCGCAAGGCCCCGCGGATCATGGTGCTGGAGCGGGTTCCCAGCGCGCCCCGGCGTCAGGTGCAGCTGCCCGGACTCGACGCCGAGCCCGACGTCACGGCCCTCGCCAACGCGACCCGCATCTTCCAGCGCTACGCAGACGCCCGCCGCGTCGCCCGCCTCTTCGTGCCTCCGGAGCAGCTCGGCCGGGCGGAGCACGTGCTCGGGGTCAAGGCGCCCTAGAGCGGCGTCTGCGCCACCCGGCTCCGAATGTCGACCCTCGCCGGTCGGCCCCAAACGTCGGCGGGCCGTCCATAGCTGGCGAACGGCCGTGCGCGTGGTTCACATCGTGTTCACAATGGGCGTGAAGTCCGGCACCTTTCGAGGCACCTGACTTGGGACTGCTTGGAGCGGCATGGCGACGGTTCGACTGCAGCGGGGTCTCCTCCACCTCGACTCAGGACAGATCGAAGGCACCTCGATCAAGCTCTCGCCGATGGAGCTGAAGCTCGTCACCTGGCTGGTCGCCCACCCGGAGCCCGCGGCGCCGGACACGCTGCTGACCGAGGTGTGGGGCTACAAGCCCGGGGTGCAGTCGCGGACGGTGTACTCCACCGTGGACCGGCTTCGGAAGAAGATCGAGGTCGATCCTTCTGAACCCGTGCATCTGCTCCGGGACGAGGACGGCTACCGGCTGGTGGTGGCGTCCGATCGGATCCGGGCGCCCGACGGGACCCACGGCCGGGACGAGGACCTGCAGGCTCTGGTCGACCACGTCCTGCAGGGAGGGGCCGTCGCCCTGCACGGGCCCGGCGGGGTGGGCAAGTCCCACCTGGCGCGGGACGCGGTGCAGGCGGTGCAGTCCCGGGTGGCCGAGCACGTCTGGGTCGAGCTCGGTGGCGTCGATCGCGTGGACGTGGCGCTGGAGCGGATCCGCCTGGCGCTGGGGGTGCAGATCGCCGACCCCGAGGCCACCCGCATGGCACTGTCCGCCCGAGAGCCGCTGCTGCTGGTGCTCGACGACGTGGACCACCTGGGCGATCGCGCCGCGGAGGTGGTGACGGCCCTGCACGCCGGTCCCGGGCGCGCGGTGCTCGTCACCAGCCGCCACCAGCTGCCCGGAGTGCCCACGATCCCGGTCGAGCCGCTCCCCGCCTGGGCCGCTGTCGCCCTGCTGCGCGATGCGGGCCATCTCGACGCGCTCACCGACGAGGCCCTGCAGCCCCTGCTCGCTCGCCTCGACGGCCTGCCCCTGGCGCTCCGACTGGCCGCGCCGTGGGTCGAGCGCGTCGGCGTCGATGCCGTACTCGACAACCTCGCCGGCCTGTCCTCGGTCGAGGCGTGCGTGCTGCGCAGCTGGGCGCTCGCGTCGCCCCGGGGACAGGACGCGCTCCTGCGGCTGGCCTGGGTCGGCGCGCCCATCCCGCTGTCGCTGGCCGTCGCGCTGCTGCCCGACGGTCTCGACGTCATCGACGAGCTGTTCGACGAGTCCCTGGTCCAGATCGAGGACGCCCGGGTGCTGCTCCTGGAGACCGTGCGGGCGGCCGTGCTGCGGCAGGGGACGGTGCCCGCGGACGTCCCGGAGCGCGCGCTGCGCTGGGCCATCTCCGCGAGCACCCGGTCGGACGGTGAGGGGCCCCGGCCCGCCCGTGAGCTGACCCCCGAGCTGGACGCCCTGCTCGCCATCCTGCGCAAGGCACCCCACGGTTCCACCTGGCAGCGGGCCGTGCTGCGGGCGACCGACGCGATGCTCGGCCCGGGACTGGTGCCCGACTTCGACACCTGGCTCTTCGAGATTGCACGTAGGACGCAGGATCCAGAGCTGCGGGTCGAGGTGGCGATCGCCCGCAGCCGCGCCGCGACCCGCAGGCGGGCGGACCCGCTCGAGCCCCTGCTCGGGACCCCGCCCGATCCGGACCGCACGCCCCTGGCGCTCCAGGCCGCGTGGCACCAGGCCCACGGGGAGGCGCGCTTCCATGCGGGCGACCACGACAAGGCCCGCGCCGAGCTGATCCGGGCGCTGGAGCTGCAGCCGCGGGGCCTCTCCGCCCGCCGCGCCCGCTACGTGCTGGCCCGCATGGAGCGGATCGCCGGGGCCTTCGACGCGGCGGACCGCACCCTCGACCAGCTCGAGGCCGACTGCGAGCTGGCCAGGGACGACCTCCACCGCGCCCTCGCCATCGGGGTGCGGGCCTCGGTGAGCCTCGACCGAGGCGATCTGGTGCGCGCCTCCGGACTGGCGAGGAGTGCCCGAGACCTGGCGTTACAGGCGGGAGAACTCGAGCAGGCCGCCCTGCTGAACCAGACGGTCGCGGCGGTGCTCTACTCCCAGGAGGGCGCCGAGGCCGAGGTCGTGCGCTGCCTGCGCGAGGCGGGCGCCATCTTTCGTCGCTTCGGGCTCATCTCCTACGATCCGTACGTTCGCCACAACCTCGGCGGCGTCTACTTCAAGCGGGGCGAGGACGAGCAGGCGGAGGCCCACTTCCGCGACGCCCTGGCCGGCTTCCGCGCCAGCGGCTCCTACCGGGGGGTCGCTGCCGCCCACGGCATGCTCGGCCGGCTGCACTTCGGCCAGGGCAGGCTCGACGAGGCCGTGGACGCCTTCGAGGCGTGCATGGGGGCGCTGGGGGATCAGCCGGCGGAGCGCTCCGTGCTGCTGGTGTTCGCCTACACCTCGCTCTGTCGCATCCAGCGGGGGGAGCGTGCACTGCTGGCCGAGGTCCAGGGCCGCCTGCCCGACGAGGCTCCGTTCGACCGGCTCAAGGAGCTCGCGGCGCTCAGCGCGTCCGACGATCCCGCTGACCATGAGACCGTACGACGCGTCGTGCGCGGGACCGAGCTCGACCGCTCCGGCGTCACCCTCTGACGTCGCACGCCGCTACGGGTCTCGGCCTGCAAACGGATAGGGGGCGACCGACTGGAGGTTCGATGTTGCCGCTCCTGCTCGCCCTGACCGCAGCGTCTGCCGCGGACGACGACGTGCTGGCTGTGCTTCCCTTCGAGGTGCACGCCGACGACGCCAGCTGGCAGGAGATGGGCTCGGGTGCGGCGGACATGATGGTCACCGACCTGGCCCGAGGGGAGGGGGTGCGCCTGGTCGAGCGCTCCCGCATCGAGGAGATCCTCGACGAGCTGGCCCTGCAGCAGACCGACCTGGTGGACCCGGCGAGCGCCCAGCGGCTGGGTCATGGCCTCGGCGCGACGGCGCTGGTGCTCGGCAGCGTGACCGTGAAGGACGGTCGGGTGCGCCTCGACGCCCGCCTGGTCGACGTCGCCACCGGCGAGCGCGTGCTCGGCGAGCAGGCCGAGGGGGACGCCGACGCGTTCTTCCAGCTGGAGCGCACCCTGGCCCAGCGGCTGCTCACCCACCTGGAGGCCGAGCTGGACTCGGACGACGTCGCCTACTTTGCCGGCGGGGACCCGGTCGCCCGGATCAAGCGCCCGCAGCCGCCACAGGGTGGGCCGCGCACGACCCTGTCGCTGGGCCGGCGGCTGGCGAAGAGCCACGTCTTTGTCGACGGGGTGTACGTCGGCCAGCACAGCCGCGGGGAGCCGGTGGAAGCGGACGTCGCGGTCGGGGTGCACGAGGTCGCCATCGCCGCGGATCCGGATGGGGTCGCCCTGCGCGCCCTGGGCGTTGTCGCCGTGCCGTCTGCCGGCGTGACCCTCAAGACGCTGCACAAGGCGCGCAAGGTGCTCGATCCGGTGGCCGAGCCGCCGTGGACCACCGTGCGCAAGGACCGGCTGGTGGTCATCGAGGGCGACGAGTCCTTCTCGCCGAACGTGACGGTGGGCGAGGTGCGAGAGGCCTGGGCCGTGCGCGCGCTCAACCTGACGGCGGGGGAGCACACCGTGGTGTTCACCTACGACGGAACGTACGACGTGGGCTGGGCGTGCAGCGGGCAGATCCACGTCGCGCCGGGCGGCTCCGTCCAGGACGCGCGGATCCTCATCAACTCCGGTGGCTGCCATGGCTTCGACGTGCCCGGCACGACGCCGACCGTCGGCCCCGACACGGCCCGCGATCGCGCCAAGGCCGCGAAGGAAGCGGCAGAAGCCGCACAGCAGGCCGCCGAGGCCGCGGCGAGGGCGGCCGAGGGGAACTGATCAGGGGCAGACCTCGAGCCAGCCGACGGCGTTGGCGTCGAGGCGCACCACGAGTCCTTCGGTGACGTCCACGACGAGGTCGTCCTCGCGTGCCTCGTCCATGCGGATGGCCCGCACGACCCCACCCTCGACCCCCAGGTCCAGCGTCACGTCCGCGACCGTCGTGAGCTCGGCCTCCCGGCTGACGAGAGCGTCCCGGGCGCGATCGAAGACCTCCTGCCAGGCGCTCACCGGGGGGGAGCCGTTGCGGATGTCGGCCAGCAGCGCGGTCAGCTCGGTGTAGTGCTCGGCGAGGTCATCGGCGGTGAGCTCCTCGGTGAGCACCAGCAGGGCCGCGACGTCGGGCGGGGGCAGGTCGCGCCAGATCAGCACGTTCCGACAGTCGCCATCCTGGGCGATCCAGGCGGAGATCTCGTCGTCCCGGACCAGCTGCGCCTGCGTCCCGTGCAGCTGCAGCAGGCGCCGGTGGACCCGGGCGACGGGCTTGTCCTCGGCGTCATGGTCGAGCAGGCCGTAGCCGGAGCCGTCCCGGCGCTCGGAGTAGTCGGCCCAGGTGGCGCAGAAGCGCATGTCGAGGCCGCGCTCCCGGAAGCGGGTCGACAGGGTCGCGAAGCTGGCGGGCTGGAAGGCCGAGCCGCGTACGGCGGACGTGTTGTTCCACTCGGTCACCCACACGGGCGTGTCCTGCCGGCCGTGGGCGGCGAGGATGGCCTGCACCCCGTCGGTCGCGGTGTCGAGGGCGAAGGGGTGATCGACGAAGGCGTGGAACGCGACAAAGTCGAGCGGCAGGTCGTCCCTCTCCGCCCGCTCCACCAGCGCGTCGAGCACCGGGCCCTCGCTGCCGCTGACCCTGCCGTCCCACTGGTTGCTGCCGAACCCTCCGATCTTCGCGTCAGGCACGGCCTCGCGGATGGCGCCCGCCGTGGTCGCGTAGAGCGCGAGCAGCTCTTCTTCGGTGCCGCTCCAGTACAGGTCCGGCTCGTTCCAGATCTCGAAGGAGAGCTCGACCTCGTCGCCGATCTTGCTGTCGAGGTGGGTGACCGTCTCGCGGACGAGCTGGGCCCAGACGTCGAGATCGCCGGGTGGAGCGGTGTGGGCCATGGTCCAGCCCGGGTCGGCGGGCAGGGGCGCGCCGTTGGAGGAGGACGACAGCCACAGCGGGGTCTTCACGACGGTGAAGACCAGGTGGTCATGGCCGTCGAGCAGGGTGCGCAGGCCGGGCTCGGCCGCGTCGATGTAGGCCTTCGCCAGGGAGACCGCCGAGTCCAGGTCGCCGGCACCCTCGACGTTGATGGCGCTCTCGACGACGATGAGGCGCACCGGTCGGTCGACGGGCCCGGTCGCCAGGTAGGTGTCGAGCTGGGCCTGGGACTTCGGCACGAAGAAGAAGTCGGTCGCCAGGGGCGAGTCGCCCGTGATGGGCGCGTAGGCGGCCTCGTCGACGGCGAGCGACCGCTCCACCACCACCTCGGGAGGGCGGCGGCAGGCGGTCGTGAGCGCGAGCACGGCGAGCAGGACAGCGTGGGGTCTCAAGGCGCCTCCAGTCGGCAGCCTATCGACACCGCGCCAACCCTGCAGCGCCCGAGATCAGGCGTTGTAGTAGAAGCGCTCGCGGATGATCTTGCCGTCCTTCCAGTGGCGGACGGCGACCTGGTCCAGCTTGAGTTCGTGCTCGCCCATCATGACGTGCATGAACTGGGTGTTGTAGGAGACGCCGTTCTCCTCGTCCACGACGGCGTCGGTGACGTTGCCCGCCTTGAACTCGGTGATGCTGCCGAAGAACTGCTGCTCGCGGGTGGTGTTGGCGGCGAGGCCGGCGCACTCCGTACCATCACCCTCGATCATCACGACGTCGGGGTGGTAGATGTCTCCGAACACCTCGAGCACGGTGCCGTTGAGCAGGGCTGCGTTGAGCTGGGCGTCCTTGGTGGCGATCTGTCCCATGGGGGACCTCCTGTCCTGGGTTCAACGTGAACATAGGACACAATGTCGTTCTTGTCTGGGAACAGTCTGTGCCGCGCCAACCTGCTTGTCCGGCTCGGAATGCTCACTGAACCGCGCCTCATTACGGTGCCTCCTTCCCTCGCCCAGGAGCACCCCATGTTCGGCTTCGAGCTGTCAGAAGAGCAGCAGTCCATCTTCGAGATGGCCAAGGACTTCGCCAAGAACGAGATCCGCCCGGTCTCGGCCCACCACGACAAGACCACCGAGTACCCGTGGGAGGTCCTGAAGAAGGCTCACGAGCTGGGGCTGATGAACACCCACGTGGAGGAGCGCTTCGGCGGCATGGAGCTGGGCAGCATGGATGGCGCGCTGGTCGCCGAGGCGCTGGCCTGGGGCTGCACCGGCATCTCGACGGCCATCGAAGCGAACGGGCTGGCCCTGCAGCCGGTCATCATGGGTGCGTCGGACGCGCTCAAGCAGAAGTACGTGGCTCCCATGATGGAGGAGCTGAAGATGGCCGCCTACGCGGTCACCGAGCCGGGGGCGGGAAGCGACGTCGCCGGCATGCGCACGACCGCGGTCAAGAAGGGCGACGTGTACGTGCTCAACGGCTCGAAGATGTGGATCACCAACGCCGGCGTCGCGGACTGGTTCTTCGTCGTGGCCTACACCGACAAGGACAAGAAGCACCGCGGCATGACCGCCTTCATCGTCGAGAAGGACTGGCCCGGCGTCGAGGTGGGCAAGAAGGAGATGAACCTCGGCCAGCGCTGCTCGGACACCCGGGGCATCACCTTCACCGACGTCGAGGTGCCGGCGGCGAACATGGTCGGCACGGAGGGCGACGGCTGGATCCTGGCGATGAAGGCCTTCGATCACACCCGGCCCCAGGTGGCGGCGGGCGCGGTCGGTCTGGCGCAGGCGGCGATGGAGCACGCGCTGCAGTACGCCCAGGAGCGTAAGACCTTCGGCAGGCCGATCGCCGCGCACCAGGCGGTGCAGTTCATGCTCGCGGAGATGGCGATGAACATCGAGGCGGGCCGCCTGACGGTGTGGCGCGCCGCCTACGAGATCGACCAGGGCCGCCGCAACACGTACTACGCCTCCATCGCCAAGGCGTTCTGCGCAGACATGGCCCACAAGGTAGCGACGGACGCGGTGCAGATCTTCGGTGGATACGGCTACAACGAGGAGTACCCGGTAGAGAAGCTGCTCCGCGACTCCAAGATCTTCCAGATCTACGAGGGTACCAGCCAGATCCAGCGGATGATCATTGCGCGGGAGATGCTGGGGCGCGGGTAGCGGGGAGGGGCTTCGCAGTCTGCCGGGAGTCGCGTTGCAGCGAGCGAGGGAGTGGCGGGGCGGTCTCTGGTCGCTGGTCGCTGGGGCCCTCTGCGAACGGGGGCTTGAATCACAGGTCTCGTGACTCCGTGCGCCGTGATTCGCACCGTCGCGGCCAGTCGGAGAACGGGTGTCTGTACGAAACACGACGACTCTCCGCCCTCACCGCCCCGTTGGAGTCAGGCCCCAGAGACCAGCGACCAGAGACCGCCTCTCCACTCCCCTGTCCGGAGCAACGCGACTTCCCGCTACCGCACGGCCGACCCGCCACTCCCCTGTCCGGAGCAACACGACTTCGCGCTGCGGCATGCCCGTCCCGCCACTCCCCCGCTCGCAGCAACGCGACTCCCCGCCGCCCCTGCCTGCCCCGCCACGTGCGTCCCTGCCGGCGACCCCGTTACGCCCTCCCCATGCCACGCATCAACGACCGCCTCGAGATCCCCGACCACGAGCTCTCCTTCCGCACCAGCCGCTCCGGCGGACCCGGGGGGCAGCACGTCAACACCACCGAGACCCGGGTCGAGCTCGTGTGGGACGTGCGGAACTCGCCGTCGGTGTCCACCTGGCAGCGGCGGAAGATCGAGGAGAAGCTGGCGAATCGCATCGCATCCGACGGCACCCTGGCGGTGGCGGCCCAGGACTCGCGCAGCCAGCACCTGAACAAGGAGCTGGCGGTCGAGCGCTTCTGCGAGCTCGTCCGCGAGGCGCTCATCGTGACGCCGCCGCGGCGGGAGACCCGGCCCAGTCGATCTGCGCGGAATCGCCGCATGGACAAGAAGAGCAAGCGTGGCAACAAGAAGAAGCTGCGCGGCAAGGTCCGCGACTGGTAGCGGAGAAGCCATGAGCGACCCGAACGACGGGGACACCGAGGACGACCTCGGCCTGGACCTCGACGAGGACACCTCCGAGCAGGCGGCGCCGGCCGCCCGCTCCAGCTGGTTCGGGCGGTGGGGCAGGGGACTGCTGAAGGGGCTGGGCATCGCCGTGGCGGTGCTCGTCGCGATGACCGCAGTCGGCTTCCTGCGCGGTCCGAGCCTGCCCGAGACCGCCCCCGACTTCGACCTGCCCGACATCGACGGCGAGCGCGTGGTGCTCTCGGACCTGCGCGGCACGCCCGTCCTGCTCAACTTCTGGGCCACCTGGTGCGGTCCCTGCCGGATCGAGGCCCCCGCCCTCTCCCGCTTCGCCGACCGCCACGATGAGCTCGTCGTGCTCGGGATCGCCGCCGACGGCAACGCCCGTTCCCTGCGCAAGTCGGGCGAGGAGCTCGGGATCACCTACCGCATCGTCCGCGGCGACCGGAAGGTGTTCGTCGACTACGGCGTGCAGAGCTTCCCGACGACGGTCCTGCTGGACGCGGACGGACAGGTCGTCACGTCCTACACGGGCATGATGCTCGATCCCCAGCTGGAGCTGGCGGTGCTCGGCCTGTAGGCGACTCGGCGCGCCCCGGGGCTCAGTGCCCGGGCGCCCCGGGCATGGCCTTCTCCCCGGCAGCGATCGCGATGGCGACCTTGTTCTTCGCGGGAGGCAGGGGACAGGTGGCGAACTCGGTGAAGGCACAGGGCGGGTTGATCGCCTTGTTGAAGTCGAGCACGACCGTGTCGGCCTTGCCATCCCAGTCGACGGACAGGAAGCGCCCTCCGCCGTAGGTGCCGCCCTCCTCGGGAGGCAGCCCGTTGCTCGCGTCGCCAAAGACGAGGAACAAGCCCTCTTCATCGCCGACGGGGTGCAGCTCGACGCTCTGGCCCGCGACCTCGAACTGGAGCACGCCGGGGGTGGGCTCGTCCAGGGTGGTGCCGAGCACGGTCGGGATGGCGAGGTGGGTGGGGGTGCTGTGCCGCTCGAGCTGGGCGGTGACCTTCCAGGCCTCGTCGACCTTGAAGCGGGGCACGCCGGTGAAGGCGGTGCGGGTGGCGGCGTTGGGGTCGCGCACGCGCACGCCCAGGCGACCCGCGCGGTCGATGATGGTGAAGGTGACCTCGCCGACGGTCACCTCGGACGCGCCCTTGTCGTGGGCGTCGGTCCGCAGGTCGGTGCTGCCGGCGATGGTCGTGCCGTCGACCTTGATCGTGGCACCGGAGGCGGGCTCGATCTGCACGACGTCGCCGAGCTTGCGCAGCACGCCCACGTCCGCCGGCGCGCGGGGGAGCGTGACGTCATCTCCCGGCTCGCCACCGATCGTGTAGTTGCGGTCCTCGTCGAGCCAGTCCAGGCCGACCAGGGACAGCCAGCCGGTCGGCTTCTGCAGGCTCTTGACCCGCTCCTGGTGCCAGCGGTCGACCGCGGTGACGTAGGCCGGGTCGGTCTGCGCGTTGGCGGCGCCGGGACCGGGCGGGGGAGGGGAGCCCGTGCACGCGCCCAGCAGGGCAGGGAGCAGCAGCAGGCGGGTCATCATCTTCACGGGGGCTCCAGACGCTCGGCGCGTGAGCCGCTCACGTAGCGCGAACCAGCGCCCTCGCCTCAGAGCTCGCTGCAGTCCGTGGTGAGGTCCGCGTCGCCGTCGTTGCAGTCGTCGGCGTTCTCGGCGTAGCCCTCACCGCCGTCACAGGCGAGCTTGAGGTTGTCCTCGTCGGGGATGCCGTAGCCGTCGCCGTCCGCGTCGATGTACCAGATGGTGTAGGTGGCGGGGTCGACCGTGTCGTCTTCGTCGTCGATGAGACCGTCGCAGTCGTTGTCGATGGTGTCACACACCTCGCGGACGCTCGGGTTGACCGCGAAGACCGAGTCGTCGCAGTCCTCGTTGTTCTCGACCAGCCAGCTCTCCTGGACGCAGGTGCGCTCCGGGCGATCGGGATCGCCGTAGCCGTCACCGTCGAAGTCCCAGTAGTAGGTGACCGCGTCGAGGGCGTTGGTGTCGATCTCGCCGTCGCAGTCGTTGTCGAGGCCATCGCAGATCTCGGGCGCGTCGGGGTAGACCGTGCCCTGACGATCATCGCAGTCCTCGGCATTGTCGACGTAGAACGCCGGCTGCTCGCAGGCCTGGCGCGTGACGTTGGGATCGCCGAAGCCATCCTCGTCGCCGTCGACGTACCAGATGGGGGCGTCGGTGGCGCCCAGCTCGTCGATGAGCGCGTCGCAGTCGTTGTCGACGCCGTCGCAGACCTCCGCTGCCTCCGGGTTGACCGCGCCGTTGTCGTCGTCACAGTCGACGAGCGTGTCGAACCCGTCTCCGTCCTCATCGACGGCGTCGGGCCGCTCGTTGATGACGGGGTCCGGATAGCAGCCTGCCACGCTGATGATCGCCGCCAGGGCGACCGCCAGGGTCGGAACGGGCAGCAGGGCCTGAACGCGCATCTCGCCTCCACATCACTCGGCGCGCAGTATGACATGTGCTTGACGCAGGTGACGAGCACCGTGCACGTCGGAACCGTCGCGGTGCCGTTCCGAGCGGCACGATCCCGCAGCGTGACGAGGACGGCCCACACGTGCGGTTCTGCTCGCGCAGGAGCGCGTCGGCGGGGCGGTGGAGCGGGCGGAGGTGCCCTCCGGTCCACCTGCTAGGCTCCGCCCACCCAGGAGGCGGCCGATGACCCACCCTGCCCCGTTCCCCCATGGCGCCCTGCTCCCGCTGGTCGACGACGTGCACTACCTGGTCGGCTCGGTGCGCATGGGGCCCGGGGTCCGGATCGGACGCACCATGACGGTGCTCGTGCACGAGGGCGAGCTGACCCTGGTCAACGCCATCCGCCTGCAGGACCTCGGGCCGCTGGAGGCGCTGGGTCGGGTTGCCCACGTCGTCAAGATCGGCATTCACGGCATGGACGACGCGTTCTACGCCGAGGCCTGCGGTGCCACCCGCTGGGCGCTCCCCGGGGTGGACCTCCCGGAGCCGGTCGAGCGACTGTCGGTGGACAACCTCCCGGTTCCGTGGGTCTCGCTGTTCTCCTTCGAGCACACGGTCCAGCCCGAGGGCGCGCTGCTCGCCGACCGCGACGGCGGCGTGCTCATCACCTGCGACAGCGTGCAGAACTGGCCCGACACCGAGCAGTGCAGCCTGCTGGCGAAGCCGTTGACCTCGATCATGGGCTTCAACGCCCGACCGGCGCAGATCGGCCCGCCGTGGCGAAAGGGCATGACTCCGCCAGGGGGAAGCTTGAAAGAGGACTTCGAGCGAATGTGTCAGCTGCCGTTCCGGCACCTCGTCGGCGGGCACGGCAAGCCGCTGATGGGCGGGGCGAAGGAGGCGCTGATGGCGACGGTGAGCGCGACGTTCGTGTAGGTGCCGATGGCTCGGCGGCTCGTGGGCGGGGTCAGGACGAGAGGGGTTGCACCGAGCTCGCGCAGACGCGGCAACCCGCCTTGCGTGGGGTCAGGACGAGAGGGGTTGCATCTTGCCGCGTGGAAGTCCAACCCCTCACGTCCTGACCCCGTGAGACCTGGGTTGCGGGGGTGCTTCCGCTGGCAGCTCGATCGTCGAGCGAGGCGATGTGACCTCTCACGTCCTGACCCCGAAGTCCGAAGTCCCGCACCGAGCCACCGAGCTCCTCCGCCCGCCGACCGCTCCCGACGCTAGTGCCCGGCGCTCGCCTGTTCCTTCACGCCCTTCCAGATCTCCTGGACCCGGCGGTCCCGCCCGCAGCCCAGCCGATAGCGGCCGTAGTGTGCCGGGTTCTTCTTGTAGAAGTCCTGATGGTACTCCTCGGCCACCCAGAAGGTACCCGGATCCTCGATCTTCACGGCGATGGGCTTGCCCAGGACCTCACCGATGTGGACCAGGCTGGCCTCGGCCTTCTGCCGCTGCTCGGCGCTGACCGGGAGGATGGCCGGGCGGTACTGGTTGCCGCGGTCGCAGAACTGGCCGTTGCCGTCGAACGGGTCGACGTGGTGCCAGTAGTAGTCGAGCAGCTCGTCGTAGCTGACCTTTTTGGGGTCGTAGATGACCCGCAGGGCCTCGGTGTGGCCGGTCACGCCGGTGCCGACCTGGTGGTAGGTCGGATTCTGGGTGCTGCCGCCCGCGTAGCCGCTGACCGCGTCGATGACGCCGGGCAGCTTCTCGAAGTCGGACTCGGAGCACCAGAAGCAGCCAGACGCGAAGATCGCCTCCGCCTGGCCCTTCTTGACGGGCTCCGCGGCCTTGGGTGCGTCCTCGCTCTTGCCGCCGCCGGCGACTCCGGCACACGCGACGACGACCAGCGCCGCTCCAGACATCCAGGCAGAGAGCTTCACTTCGAGCCTCCTTCGTCAGAAGTTTCCTTGTTGTCGCCATCGTCCCAGCCGCCGAGCTTCACCGGCTCGCCCTCGAGCTTCTTCAGCTCGGCCTTGGGCACGAAGTCCAGGGACACGCCGTTCATGCAGTAGCGGAGTCCGGTGGGCGCGGGACCGTCGTTGAAGACGTGGCCCAGGTGACCGCCGCAGCGGGCGCACACGTTCTCGGTGCGGATCATGCCGAACTTGCGGTCGATCCGGTCCACCACGCGATCCTTGGCGATGGGCTGGTAGAACGAGGGCCAGCCGGTGCCGCTCTTGAACTTGGTCTCGCTGGCGAACAGCCCCAGGCCGCACCCGGCGCAGGTGTAGACGCCAGCCTGCTTGTTGTTGAGCAGCGGCGAGGTGAACGCGCGCTCGGTGCCCGCCTGGCGGAGGATGTGGTACTCGGCAGGCGTCAGGTGCTTGCGCCAGCCGGCCTCGTCCAGCACGACCTTGTCCTTGCGCTTCAGGTCGGAGTCGTCCCGCGCTTCCCCCTCCTTGGGACTCCCGGCCCAGCCGGTGTCTCCGCAGGCCACCAACACCCCGGCCGCACCCATCAGCGCGAGCAGCTGTCGTCGATTCATCCGAGCCTCCTGGGTGCAGTGATGCCGCACGGAGCGGCGCGTTGCGAGTCGTGGGCGCAGGGAGTGTGAGCGTGACGACGGATGACGGGAGGTGACGGGGTCGAAGTCGCGTTGCTGCAGGCAGTGCTGTGGAGGGGCGTCCGAGGTCTCGCGGGAAGTCGTGGTGCTACGGGCAGTTCGGTGGCGGGGCGTAAGGGGTCTCGCGGGAAGTCGTGGTGCTACGGGCAGTTCGGTGGCGGGGCGGTCTCTGGTCCCTGGTCCCTGGGGCCTGACTCCAACGGGGCGGCGAAGGCGGGG
>CALATR010000599.1 GCA_937891875.1 uncultured Pseudomonadota bacterium
GCCGTCGTCGAGCTCGGGAGCGCCCGGGTAGACCGTGTCGTCGAGGTCGTCGCAGTCCTCGCCGCCGTACTCGGCCGCGTCGTAGCCGTCCATGTCCTGATCGTAGTCGGACAAGCCGTCGCAGTTGCTGTCGATCCCGTCGTACCAGGTCTCCTCGACGCTGGGGTTGATCTCGGGATCGGTGTCGTCACAGTCGTCGCCGCCGTAGTCGACGCTGTCGTGGCCGTCGCGGTCGGCGTCGTAGTCGGACCAGCCGTCGCAGTCGGCGTCGACGCCGTCGTACCACAGCTCGTCCGCGGCGGGGTTGATGGTCGCGTCGCTGTCGTCGCAGTCCGTGCCGGGGCAGGCACCGATGTCGGCGAGGAAGCCGTCCTCGTCGACATCGCACTCGTCCTCGCCGTTGCAGTCCTGGTCGATGCCGTCGTACGGCACCTCGGGAGCGCCCGGGTAGACGGTCAGGTCGGAGTCGTCGCAGTCGATGCCGGGCTCGGAGCTGGTCGCCTCGCCAGAGTCGACGCAGTCGGTGTCGGCGGAGACCACGGTGGAGTCCACCCGCCAGCCGTCGTCATCGGCGTCCGCGTAGCAGATCTCCTCGCCGTCGCAGGACTGGTCCTTCTCGTCGCCGATCACCTCGAAGGCGCCGGGGTAGGTCGCGGAGTCGGTGTCGTCGCAGTCCAGGGTGGGGACGGTGCGCAGGGCCTCGCCCGGGTCGATGCAGTCCGGGTCCGCGGAGACGACGGTGGTCTCGATGCGGTAGCCGTCGCCATCGGCGTTGACGTAGCAGATCTCGGAGCCGTCGCAGCTCTGGTCCTTTCCGTCGGCCACGACCTCGGTGGCGCCGGGGAAGGTGAAGGCGTCCGCGTCGTCGCAGTCGGACGCGTTGTCGGCGTAGCCACCGGGCTTCAGGCACGCCCGGGTGGAGCTGGAGCTGCCGAAGGTGTCGCCGTCGACGTCGCGGTACCACGTCTTCGCGTCGATGGCGCTGGCCTCGTTGATGGACCCGTCACAGTCGTCATCGTACGAGGTGCTGCACAGCTCGGAGGCGCCCGGGTTGACCGCGGAGCGGGTGTCATCGCAGTCATCGCCGCCACACGCGCGGTCCCGGTAGCCGTCGCCGTCCGAGTCCGGACACACCACGTTGCGGACGTAGGTGAGGTTGTACGACCCGTCGTTGCCAATGCGGCAGAAGCCGCTCGGAACGCTGGTGAAGTAGAAGTGGTACGACTGGGCCCAGCTGCGGAAGTAGCTGTCGGACAGGCCGCTGTAGATGGTGTTGAAGTCCGAGGTGGTGATGCAGCTCGGGTTCTGGCGGGTGTAGCCGTCGGCGTTGCGGACGCCGAGGCCGAAGGTGCCCATCTTCAGGTAGCTGAAGTTGGCGGAGTAGCCCGAGTGGTAGGTCGCCACGAGGCCGGTGCCCGTGCCCGCGCCGGTCCAGGTCAGGGCGTTGTGGATGAAGGGGTACTTGGCGTGCCCCTCGGCGTGCAGGCCGGTGACGAGCACGCGGCCGGTGACCGCGGAGGCCCAGCTGCCGCCGTTCAGCGTCGAGGCGTCCGAGCTGGAGACGTACTCGCTGATGTAGATGGTGTCGTAGCCGCTGACCGTGGACGGCGAGTAGCCGGCCAGCGTCGCGGGGGTCACCCGGGTCACCGTGTGGCGGGCCGCCAGGTAGCTGTAGTTCGAGCTGTTGTAGCTGCCCGACGAGTTGGTGACGTACAGAACGCGGGCGGCGTCCGCTTGAGGAGCGAAGAGGGCGAGCATCAGCGTGAGCATGGCGGCGTCTCCAAAAAATTTCGCCGCGACAATATGCCGCACAGGACGCCGGATCCAGCAACCCATTCGAGGTCTGCTGTGTGACCGAGCACACCCGGATCCAGGACCCTACCGACCTGACTCGGTCCTCCCAGGAGTGCGCTGCCGACCGGCGCATCGAGTCAGGCGTCGATGCGCGGTCGGCAGAGGGGACAGACGTCCGTACGTCGCGAGTGCGGGATCCCCTTCAGTCCTCGCGGCGGCGACGCAGGCCCAGCAGCCCGAGGAAGGCGAGCCCGACGGGGGCGAGACCGAGCAGGCCCGTCGCCGCGCTCGACGCACCCTTGCACGCGCCGCTCTGGTAGGTCGAGGTGAGCGCGCCGATGTCGCCGCAGGGACCGTCGATGTCGTTGGCGTCGACGTAGTTGGCGATCTCGTCGCAGTCGTCGTCACCGCCGAGCTCCACCGCATCGTCGCGGCCGTCGTCGTCGCTGTCGACGTCCAGGTAGTCCGGGGTGCCGTCGCCGTCGGTGTCCACCTCGCCCTCGACCACCGTCGGCAGACCGTCGCCGTCGTCGTCGGTGTCCAGGCGGTCGTCCTGGCCGTCGCCGTCGGAGTCGGTGTCGAGCTCGGTCTCGTCGAGCACGCCGTCGTCATCGCTGTCGAGGTCCAGGTAGTCCGGGACGCCGTCGGAGTCGGTGTCGACTGTGCCCTCGTCCTCGTCCAGGAAGCCGTCCCCGTCGGAGTCGGTGTCCCGGAAGTCCGGCGTGCCGTCGCCGTCGCTGTCCAGGTAGTCGTCGATCTCGCTGCCGGGCTCGGTGTCGCCGGTCTCGTCCTCGGTCAGGATGCCGTCGTCGTCGTCGTCGGTGTCCAGCGCGTCGATGGTGCCGTCCCCATCGGTGTCCAGCGGATCTTCGACGTCCTCGACCTCGACGCCGTCCCAGACGCCGTCACCGTCGCTGTCGGGATCGTCGGGGTCGGTGCCCAGGTCCAGCTCGTCCTCGTCGGTGATGCCGTCGCCGTCGGTGTCGTCGTCCTCGCTGACGCCGTTGCAGTCGTTGTCGATGCCGTCGTCGAGCTCGGGGGCGCCCGGGTAGACCGTGTCGTCGAGGTCGTCGCAGTCCTCGCCGCCGTACTCGGCGCTGTCGAACCCGTCGCCGTCCTGATCGAAGTCGGAGGCTCCGTCGCAGTCGGAGTCCACCCCGTCGTACCAGATCTCGTCGGCCGCGGTGTTGATGGACTCGTCGGCGTCGTCGCAGTCGTCGCCACCGTAGTCGGCGCTGTCGAAGCCGTCCCGATCCGCGTCGTAGTCGGACCACCCGTCGCAGTCGGCGTCGACGCCGTCGTACCAGGTCTCGTCCGCGGAGGGGTTGATGGAGGCGTCGCTGTCGTCGCAGTCGACACCGGGGCAGGAGCCCATCGCCGCGAGGAAGCCGTCCTCGTCGACGTCACACTCGTCTTCGCCGTCGCAGTCCTGGTCGATGCCGTCGTACGGCACCTCGGGAGCGCCCGGGTAGACGGTGCTGTCGGTGTCGTCGCAGTCGGTGCCGGGCTCGGAGCTGGTGGCCTCGCCGGAGTCGACGCAGTCCACGTCCGCAGACACGACCACGCCGTCCACGCGCCAGCCGTCGTCGTCCTCGTCCGCGAAGCAGATCTCGCCGCCGTCGCAGTCCTGGTCCTTCTCGTCGCCGACCACCTCGAACGCGCCGGGGTAGGTCGCGGAGTCGGTGTCGTCACAGTCGAGGGTGGGGACGGTGCGCAGCGCCTCGCCGGGGTCGACGCAGTCGGGATCGGCAGAGACGATGGTGGTCTCGACGCGGTAGCCGTCGCCGTCCGCGTTGACGTAGCAGATCTCCTCGCCGTCGCAGCTCTGGTCCTTGCCGTCGGCCACGACCTCGGTCGCACCGGGGAAGGTGAAGGCGTCCGCGTCGTCGCAGTCCGTGGCATTGTCGGCGTAGCCGGCGGGCTTCAGGCAGGCCTTGGTGGTGCTGCTGACGCCGAAGGTGTCGCCGTCCGCGTCGCGATACCAGGTCTTCGCGTCGACCGCGCTGTCCTCGTTGATGGCACTGTCGCAGTCGTCATCGTAGGGCGTGCTGCACAGCTCGGACGCGCCGGGGTTGACCGCGGCGCGGGTGTCGTCGCAATCGTCGCCGCCACAGGAGGCGTCGTAGTAGCCATCGCCATCCCCGTCCTTGCAGGCGACCGGGCGGGCGATGGTGATCCACTGGGTGGAGGAGCTGGTCCGCCGACCGATTCCGTCCCACCCCGACGGCACCGTCGTGATGATCGCGTGGTAGGTGCTGCCCCAGCTGGACATCGAGGACGTGGACACGCCCGAGTGCACGGGGTGCGCGCCGACGACGGTGTAGTCGTTGCCGTGGGTGTTCTCGGCGCCGGTCACGCCCCACGCGTTGATGTAGTTGTAGTTGTTGCGGCCCCAGGCGTTGATGTAGGCGCCGGTCGGCCCGTTGCCCCGCCCGCCGTTCTGCAGGTAGGTCCCGATGTTTCGCAGGAACGTCGCCGAGCCACCGGTGCCGTAGTGACAGCCGGCATCAGCCCCGGAGACGACCACGCGGCCCTGGATGGCGGGCTGCCAGGTGGCGCGGGTCGAGTACAGGGTCGCCACCGCCGAGGACGACGGGCCCGAGCAGTTCAGGTCACCGACCCAGATGAAGTCGTACTTCATGAAGTCGGACGTCGACAGCCCCGACCACGTGGTCGCGGACGCCACGATGATGTTGGCGTTGGTGTAGCCGGCTGCGTTGAGCGCGGTGCGCTCGTTGCCGTTGAACGTGGGTCCGTAGACGAGGACCTGCCCATTGGTCGCGGACGCGAGCTGGGCGAGGACAAGCCAGAGCATCGGGGGTCTCCTGCGGCGAAACGTCGCAAGGGTACATGCGGATCCAGCGCGCGGATCTGACGTCGCACTGGGCACCGCAGGGACGACGTACAACCCGGCAAGATCAGCCATCGGCTCGCCGACGGGACCGCGGATCCGCGCGGGCGCGGGCGGCGCGGGGCATGCGACTCAAACGGCGCGCGCCTGGGCCGATGGGGCAGGCGGACCGGGAGTGACGATGAAGGTCGTGATCCTGTGCGGCGGACAAGGCACGCGTCTGCGCGAGCACACCGAGCACCTGCCGAAGCCCCTCGTGGACATCGGTGGCAGGCCGATCCTGTGGCACATCATGCGCAGCTTCGCCCACCACGGCCACACCGAGTTCGTGCTGTGTCTCGGGTACAAGGGCTGGAAGATCAAGGAGTGGTTCCTCGACTACGACGCCCGCGTACACGACGTCACCATCGAGCTGGGCACCAACCGCCCGACCCTGCATCGCGAGCCGGAGACCGTCGGCTGGAAGGTGACCCTGGTGGACACCGGTGATGCGGCCATGACCGGGGCCCGCATCGCCCGGGTCGCCGAGCACCTGGACGGCGAGCGCTTCATGGTCACCTACGGCGATGGCGTCAGCGACGTCGACATCGAGCAGCTGCTGGCCTTCCACCAGGCGAGCGGCAAGCAGGCCACCGTCACCGGCGTGCACCCGCCCGCGCGCTTCGGCGAGCTGATGATCGACGGCGACGAGGTCCGCGCGTTCTCCGAGAAGCCCCAGGTCACGGACTCGTGGATCAACGGCGGCTTCTTCGTGTTCGAGCGCTCCGTGCTGGACCGCCTGTCCACCGACGACGACTGTGTGCTGGAGCGCGAGCCCCTCGAGAGCCTCGCCCGCGACGGCGAGCTCGGCGCCTACCGCCACGAGGGCTTCTGGCAGTGCATGGACACCTACCGGGACTGGAAGGCGCTCAACGAGCGCTGGCTGGCCGGGGATGCGCCGTGGGCCGAGGCCTGGCGCCGTCCCCGTCCCCAGCGGATCGCCCAGTGGGAGGCGGCGTGAGCTGCCCGGCCTGCGGGGGACGGCCGGCGGGACTGGTGCTGCGCCAGGAGCGCGTGCCGGTCCTGCAGAACCGCGTGTGGCCGACCCTCGAGCAGGCCCTGCAGGCCCCGACCGGCACCCTGGCGCTCACCTGGTGCGCGCGCTGCGATCACATCTGGAACGCGGCCTTCGACCCGGACGCCGAGCTCTACGACCCCAGCTACGACAACCGCCAGGACGCGTCTCCCGCCTTCCGCGACTACCTGTCCGAGCGGATGGAGGCCCTGGCCGAGCACGTCGCGCCCGGCGACACCATCGTCGAGATCGGCTGTGGCCAGGGCGCCTTCCTCGAGGCCCTGTGCGCCCGGGCAGGAACCACGGGACGCGGCTTCGATCCTTCCTTTCGCGGCGGTGCGACCGCAGACGGCGTACACATCGAGGCGAGCTACTACGGCGCGGCCCAGGCGGGCGTGCCCGCGGATCTGGTCGTCGGCCGCCACGTCATCGAGCACGTGCCCGACGTCTTCGGCCTGCTCCACGGGGTGCACGCCGCCC
>CALATR010000600.1 GCA_937891875.1 uncultured Pseudomonadota bacterium
GCCGGGATCTGCAGCAGCGCCTTGGCGTCGATCTCCTCCTCGAGAGTGCGCCCCTCGTCGAACGTGCCGCACAGGGTCACCGTCTCGGGCACCGAGATCACGAAGGGCCAGTCCTCGTCCCCCAGGTAGGTCGCCGGCTGGCAGTCCAGACCCGGGTCGATGATCGTGTCGCTGTCGGTATCGCTGTCCGTGTCCGTGTCCGTGTCCGTGTCTGTGTCCGTGTCGTCACCGGTGCAGGCCGGGAGGGTCATGGCGAGCAGGATCAGAGGTAGAAGGCGCACAGTTCCTCCAGTCAGCGCAAGAAGGGTCGAATCTGCTTGATGATGAGGCGGCCGTCCGCGAGCACCTTCCACTCGGTGTCGAAGAGCAGCGTCGCCCCCTCGGGGATCTCGTGGTCGACGGGGTAGACGCGCTCGACCGCGTCCAGCGCCCGGGCGACATCGGCGCTCTGGTCCTCGTCGAGCACCCACTCGCCGGGCGGCAGCTGGCTGCTGCCGCGGATGCGCTCCAGGGTGATGTCATCACCGCTGACATCTGCCCAGGTCATCTCCGGGTACACGCCGGGGATCGAGGTCACAACGTCCAGATCGCCCACCTGGGCGTTGATCAGGATCCGGGGATCGCTGCCGGTCGGGTTGCCGGTGAAGGCGACCACGTTGGCCTGCTCGTCCTTGGCCCGCGTGTTCACCAGGATCCCCATGGAGACCGCCGTGTGGTCGATGCCGAACCAGTCGCGCTCGTCCCAGGCGGCGGCGTTGAAGCTCGACGCCCACACCTCGAGCAGGGCAGCGCGCAGGGTGCGCTCCCGGCTCTTGTCCCGGTCGCAGTGAGACGGTCCTTCCTCGTCCCCGTCGAGCTCGTCGGCGAGGCAGGCCGACGTCGAGTCGTACAGGCCGGCCCCGGTGAAGCCCAGCGCATCCTCGGCGTTGGAGCTGCTGCGGAAGCGCACCATCGTGTCGTCGCCTCCCCAGGTCGCCCGGATCCGACCGGTCAGCGCGTCGATCAGCGCGTCATCAACAGCATCCTCCCGCGCGCGGATCGCGGCGCGCAGCTCGGCCAGGCGGGTGCGGCGCAGGGCCGCATCGCTGGTGAACGCAGGGTCGTTCGCCCAGGCGGCGACGGTGTCGGCGAAGCTGTGCTCCGCGGGCCCGGCCCCGAGATCGACGGTCCAGGTGGTCTCGCGCAGGAAGGCATCGCCGAAGTGCATGGGGACCAGGAAGCCCTTCAGCTGGAGCTCGGCGGGCACGTGGCGGTACAGGATGGCCAGGTTGCTGCCCTTGGCCCCGTAGCGAGCGAGGGCGTCGGCGCGATCGGCGGGGGTCGCGACGGGCACCTCCAGGAGCCCCTCCATCGCGGTCCAGGAGCGGTCGGCCTCGGGCACGACGATGGGATCGGGGCGGAACGTCGCCCACCACGCCTCGGCCTCCGCCTGGGTCGCGGTGCGCACGGCAAGCGCGTCCGGCCCGCACGAGACCCGCACCAGCTCGCCGTCGAGTCCGGCGAAGGCCGCCCGGGGGTCGGGCACGTAGCAGTTGGGCGAGCCCCGGCCGGCGGCGCGCACGTTGAGGTGGGACAGGATGCCCTGGCGGGTGCCGGTGACGCTGCCGGCAATGACACGCTCGACGTCGACCGGCGCCTCGTCGAGCACCAGGACGTCCTGCCAGCCGTAGCTGCCGGCCCGGGTCGCCTGTTCGAAGGCCGCGGGGTCGAGCAGCCGGGCGCGTCCGAAGGCCACCGCCTCGGTGTAGACCTCGTAGGAGACGGGCTCGACGCCGCGGATCGGGAACGGCACGTCCGCCCAGTCGCGGGCGGCCAGGCGCTGGCGCTCGGTCTCGGGCACGTAGGACAGCCGCGGAAGCCCGGCGTCGGACGAGAACATCCGCCAGATCGCCTCGACGTCCTCCCGGCCGGGCGAGCTGGCTGGCACCCCGCCGTCCTCGAGCACGGTGAACCCGACCCAGGGACCGTCTTCGTCCACCTGCAGGGTCAGGGTGCCCGCCCAGAACTCGCGCGCGGAAGGATCGAGGATCAAGCCGAGGTATTCTGCCTGGGACAGGCCGGGGAAGCGGTCCTCGAAGCCCGTGGCGAGCAGGTCGTAGTGCAGGCGGTAGACGTGGGCGTCCATGACCAGCGCCTCGAGGCGCGCGTCCTCGCGGGCGGGCGCCAGGTACTTGGTCACGAAGCCGCCCTGGAACGGCACGGCGAGGGCGCGGAAGGTGTCGACGTCGCCGACCCGGTGCACGCAGCCGCCGCCGACCAGCCCATCGCAGGAGGTCGGCAGGTCGGTGTGCGGGTCGCTGTCCGTGTCGCGCCCGTCGCAGGCAAGCCCCAGGAGGACCGCCAGCAAGCTCGCGCACCACGGCACGCCGTGTCTCATGCTCGCTCCGCGCGGTCCGTGCCCCGAAGCCACGCTCTGCACGAAGGTATACCGTGAGCCCGGCTCGACCGCAGGATCGGGTGCACACGCGATAGGCTCGCCCCATGTCCGCCACCCTCGACATCGCCGCCGTGCGCGCCGCCTTCCCCGGCATCTCCGACGCCGACGCCTACCTGGACAGCGCCGCCACCGCCCAGAAGCCCGCCGCCATGCTGGACGCCCTGCGCTGGGCCTACACCGAGGCCTGCGCCAACGTGCACCGCGGGGTGCATCGCCGCTCCCAGCTGGCGACAGACGCCATGGAGGACGCCCGGGAGACGATCGCCACCTTCCTCGGTGCCGCCGCTCCCGAGGAGATCGTCTTCGTCCGCGGGGCCACCGAGGGGCTGAACCTGCTCGCCCACGGCCTGTCTGCCTTGCGCCTGCAGGCGGGGGACGAGGTGCTGGTCACGGCGATGGAGCACCACGCCAACCTGGTGCCCTGGCAGCTCGCCTGTGACCGGGTCGGCGCCACCCTGCGCGCGATCCCGCTGACCGCAGACGGCGCCCTCGATCTCTCCGCGCTGGACGAGGTCCTCACCGAGCGCACCCGCATCCTTGCCTGCGTGCACGCCTCCAACAGCCTCGGCACCATCAACCCCGTCACCGAGCTGGCCCGGCGCGCCCACGCAGTCGGCGCCCTGTGCGTGGTGGACGGCACCCAGATGGTCGTGCACGGCCCGGTCGACGTGCAGGCGCTCGGCGTCGACGCGTACGTGATGAGCGGCCACAAGCTCTACGGACCGACCGGGATCGGCGCGCTGTGGGCCCGCCGGGAGCTCCTGGAGGCCATGCCGCCGTATCAGGGTGGCGGGGAGATGATCCGCACGGTGACGCTGCAGTCGAGCACCTGGAACGACGTGCCCCACAAGTTCGAGGCCGGCACGCCCCACATCGCCGGCGCCATCGGCCTGGGCGCGTCGATCGACTGGCTGACCGGACTCGGGTGGGACGCCGTCGCCGCCCACGAGCGCGACGTGCTGGACTACGCGATAGCCGCCCTGGACACGGTCCCCGACCTGCGCCGCGTCGGCACCGCCGAGCCGCGGGTCCCCCTGCTCGGCTTCGTCCTGGAGGGCGTGCACCCCCACGACGTCGGCAGCATCCTCGACCAGCACGGGGTCGCCGTGCGCACCGGCCACCACTGCACCCAGCCGGTCATGGACCACTTCGACCTGGCCGCGACCGTGCGCGCGAGCTTCGCCGTGCACTCGACCCGCGCCGAGGTCGACCGGCTGGTGGACGGTCTGCTCGCGGTGCGCACGGTGTTCGGGCGGAGGTCGACGTGAGCACGCTGTACGAGGGCTGGGTGCTGGAGCACAGCCAGGCGCCCCACCACGAGGGGCCGCTGGACGAGGCCACCCACGAGGCCCGCTGCGACAACCCCCTGTGCGGCGACCGGGTCACGGTGCGGGTGGTGCTCGAGGACGATCGCATCGCGAAGATCCGCTTCCAGGCTCGATCCTGCGCCGTTGCCACCGCGTCCGCCTCCCGCATGACCGACCTCGCCCTGGGCCTGTCCCGCACCGACGCGACCGCGCTGGCCACCCGGGCGCGCCAGGGCGTCGACCCCAAGCAGCCCGCCCCCGAGCCGCCGCTGGAGCACCTCGCCATCGTGCGCGACGTGCGCTCCCGCCGCCGCTGCGCCACCCTCGCCTGGGAGGCGCTGGAGCAGGCGCTGAACGCCCCGGAGACCGCATGATCCCCGTCGATGAGGCCCGCCGGCTCGCCACCGAGGGCCTGTCCTCCCTCCCCGCCGAGACCGTGTCCCTGGCCGACGCCCTGGGTCGCGCCGTCGCCGCGGACGTCACCGCCACCCGCGCCCTGCCCGGCTTCCACAACAGCGCCATGGACGGCTACGCGGTGCGCCACGCCGATCTCGGCGCAGGCGCGCTCGTCGTGGCCATGGAGATCCCGGCGGGCGTCGTGCCTGCGCGCGCCCTGGGTCCTGGCGAGGCGGCCCGCATCTTCACCGGGGCGCCCCTGCCCGACGGCGCCGACACCGTCATCATGCAGGAGGACGCCCGGCGCGACGGCGATCAGGTGCGCTTCACCGAGCGCCCGCCCAAGTGCGACAACGTGCGCTACCGCGGCGAGGACATCGATCTGGGCGAGGCGGTGGTGCAGCGGGGTCGCGCGCTCACCGCTGGCGATCTGGCCATGCTCGCCGCCCAGGGGCACTGCACCGTCGCGGTCGTGCGCCGGCCTCGCGTCGCCATCGTGCCCAACGGGGACGAGCTGGTGCCCATCGATGCCCAGGTCGGCCCGGGTCAGGTCCCGAACACCAACGCCCACATGCTGGCCGCCCAGGTGCGCGCCGCAGGGGGCGAGCCCTGGGCCTTCGATCCCGTCGCCGACACCCTCGACGCCGTGACCGAGGCCCTGCGCGAGGCGGCCGAGGGCGCCGATCTGGTGCTCACGACCGGCGGCATGTCGGTCGGCGACTTCGACCACGCCCGGGACGCCCTGCGGGCCGACGGACAGCTCGCCTTCTACAAGGTGCGACTGAAGCCCGGCAAGCCGCTCGGTCTCGGAAGACTGGGTGGAACGCCGATCCTCGGCCTGCCCGGCAATCCGGTCTCCGCCTTCGTGGGCTTCGAGCTCTTCGGTCGCCCCATGCTGCGCACCCTGGGCGGCTTTCACCTGGTCGACCATCCCCGCTTCGAGGGGCGCCTCGCCCGCGCCATCGGCCGCAACCGCACCCGCCCCGAGTTCGTGCGCTGCGACGTGCTCGCCGACGGACGGCTGCTCCCCTGGACCAAGCAGGGCAGCGGGATGATCAGCTCCCTGCTCCACGCGGACGCCCTGGCGCTCATCCCCGAGGGGCCGGGCTCCCTGGAGGAGGACGCAACGGTCCTCGCCGTCGATCTCCGGCGTTGATCCCTACTCAGACGGCAGGGTCCCGAGCGAGATGGACAGGCCGACCGGGAGCGGCCGCCGGCTGTAGGTCAGCAGGCTCGCGCTCGCGCCGACCGTGCCGTCGACGTACTCCCCGTCGGTCTGCAGCGCGAGCTCGATGTCGACGTCGACGGTGCACCCGCGGCGCGATGGGCAGTCCTCGAGCACGTCCAGGATGGAGTCGGTCGCGGACACGCTGCTGCCGGGCCGCAGCTCCACCCGCTGGTCGAGGTCCTGATCGACGTAGGTGACGTCCACCTCCGTCGTGCAGTCCTCACAGCCGACGTAGTGCTGGAGCTGGACATCGACGTCCAGCGAGCTGCCCGCGTAGCGGGATCGCGGCGGCAGCCCTCCGTCGCCGACCTCGATGGTCGCGCGGACCACCGCGACCGGCTGCTCCGGAGTCAGCTCGACGAAGGAGGATCCGCGCGTCGAGCCGACGAAGCTCACCTGCTTGTCGCACCCGGTCGCCCCC
>CALATR010000601.1 GCA_937891875.1 uncultured Pseudomonadota bacterium
AACCGCAACGCGCTCGTGTTCCTCACACCGGACCATCGCGAGCTGGACAAGCTGCTGGAAGCCACGGCGTCCTACCTGGCCTGGACCTCAATCCTGAAGGACCGTGAGAGGCTGGACCTCAGCCACTCTCTGGAGCGCCAGGCCAACACCCGGAAGGACGACGCCAACAAGGCCGTCGATGTGCGGATCAACTCGACCTGGATCTGGGCGCTGGTGCCGCATCAGGACGACCCGGCGGGGGCGGTCGAGTTGGACCAGATCAAGGTCACGGGCAGCGATGCCCTGGGGCGTCGGACCGCGGCCAAGCTCGTGCTCGACGAGCTGTTGCTGCCTCGTCTCGGCGGTATCCGACTCAGGATGGTGCTCGACAAGCACCTGTGGAGCGGCCGTGACCACGTCACAGTGGGGGAGCTGTCCGAGTGGTTCCCGCGCTACGTCTACCTGCCGCGCATCCGGCAGCGGAAGACACTCACCGATGCGATTGCAGACGGCGCGAGCACGACGACGCCGAGCGACACGTTCGCCACGGCCGAGCAGTACGACGAGGACTCGGGACGCTACCTGGGACTCCGTGTGGGGCAGGCTCCGTCCTCCCTGGTGAACAGCGTGCTGGTGGTCAAGACCGAAGTCGCCCGGGCCCAGCAGGCCAAGGACGCCGAGGAGGAGCGACGTCGCAGCTCGAGCGGCAGCACGACGGTTACCACGCCGCCGGTGGATGGCGGCGGGAACAAGCCTGGAGGTGGGGGAACCACGCCTGGGGGCACCGGGACCGGTACGCCGCCAGGCGGCGGGACGCCTCAACCTCCAGAGAGCCAGGACCCGAAGCGCTTCATTGCGTCCGTGCAGCTGGATGGGCTGCGAATGGGACGTGACGCCGGGAAGATCGCCGAGGAGGTGCTCGCGCACCTGGTCGGGCTCGATGGCGCGAGTGCGAGCATTGCCCTGGAGATCAACGTCCGCGTGCCGGGCGGCATCAGCGAAGATGTGGTGCGGACGGTGAGCGAGAATGCGGCCGTGCTCGGCTTCTCCCACGCCAGCTTCGAGAAGGAGTGAGCGATGAAGCACTGGATCGTGATGTTCCGGCCTGAGACCTATGAGGCCGCGCAGGAGCACGGTCTGATGGGGGCGCTCTACCGGATGCGTCGCCGGTTCTCGGCCATCGAGGAGGGGGACAAGTTCGTCGCCTACATCTCGCGCAAGCGCATCCTCGATGCTCACGGCGAGGTGACGGGCGATGCCTTCCACGAGGTCTCGAACACTCCGGAGGGGTGGGGCTTCTACACCGAGCGAGCGCCCATCCGGTTCGACCAGACCGGTGCCGGCGTGGACGCCCGGGAACTGCTCTGGGGACTGACGGTCGCGAGCGAGGGCATCAAGACGACGCCCACGAACCTCATCTTCTGCAAGGGCGGGTTCATGGAGATCCCGGAGGATGACTACGTCTGGCTCCGGGATGTTCTCGCGGGAAAGACGCCGGCGACGCCGGTGCGTGACGGATGAAGAGCCCGACGCAGCAGCTGGCCAATGACCCGGAGGTACGGCGA
Organism: uncultured Pseudomonadota bacterium; assembly: GCA_937891875.1. Taxonomy (GTDB): domain Bacteria; phylum Myxococcota_A; class UBA796; order UBA796; genus REDI01. The sequence goes on from CALATR010000601.1 coordinate 1,545, forward strand.
CACTTCCGGCGGCGGCTTGTTGATGCGCGAGCGATAGCGCTGGCTGACAGCGAGGCGGCCGAGGCGGTCATCTTCGCGATCGAGCATCTGGGCCGGTTCATCGCGCAGAAGGACAAGTCGCTGGAGTCCTTGACGAAGCCGCTGCTGAAGTGGGTTGGTAGCGCGCTTCCGTCACGCAAGCCTGAGCTGGACCGACGACTCCAGCTTCTGCGCCGCGGCCGAAATGAACGTATGCACCGAGGCTTCGCTGCACGTGACCTCACAGCGGATGCAGTGAGAGTGGCCCTGATCTTGGAGGATGCCTTGCGTGTCGAGTGGGAAAAGCTGACCGCCGAGGACCTGATGACTCCGAACCCGCTGGAGGCGAAGCCGTGGCATTCCTTCGGCATGGTTCGGGACGCGATGATCGCGAACAGCTTCTCGCACGTACCGATCTGGTGGAAGGACGAGTGGAGGCTGATCTCCGAGCGCACCATGTGTCGTCTCGTGCAGCGCGCCCGGGTGGAGAAGTGCGATCTGCGGTCCGAGCGGCTGGATGCAGCCGTAGCCCTCGGAGGGACTGAGGAGGTCATCGCGGATGCCCTCACGGGGCGCACCACGACCACCGTTGCGCCGGACACCGCCGCCACGGCGTTGGAACTCGGGACGGGCTGTCTCCTCGTGGTGCGTGGCGGTAACGGGGCTCCCGAGCTGATCGGGATCATCACCGCGGCTGACGTGATCTAGGAGTTCGCGATGACGAACGGGAGTGCTCGATGAGAACGGAAGCTGGGCTTGCTCTGTGGTCCGCCGTCAGCACTGTGCTGGTGGATCAGAGTGCTGCCAGGATGATGGACTCCCTCACTCAGGCGGGACTGCCACGCGGATCCGTCCGTCCGAGCCAAGGCTCGATGTCAGAGACCAAGCGCAAGCAGGTGCTTGTCTCCGACGTTACCGACGCCATTCAGCGATGGGCACCGGCGGACCGTCAAAGGTTCGCAACAGCACTCATCGAGGACGCTCTGCGGCCAGCCCAGCCCATCACCCACCGGTGGGGCGAACCGCCGACCAATCCGACGCGTGAGCAGCTGGAGCGGGTCCTGCTTCGGTACGGCTGGGGGCTCGTGGACCACGTGCCGTACCCCTTGGAGCTCCAGGTCTCCATCGACACCGACACGCTGCCGCCGATCGCTCGTGAGGGGCTACACAAGGCGCTTCAGCGGTACCGGGAAGGGGACATCTGCGGTGCGATCACGCCGATCGCGAGCGCAGTCGAAGACGGGTTCGCCCGCCCGATCTGGGGAGAGAACCCTGATTGGGGTGACTACCACCGAGGTGGCGCCCTTCAGGCGAAGGTGACTCGTGCCTTTGCCGTGTTCGAGGAGACGTTCGTTCGAGAGTTGCAGGAAGAGGGCCTGGACGAGAACCGGGCCACCGCACTGTGGGGAAACCAGCGGGCCGCCGTCTCCAACGCAACCTCGGTCTTGGGAGGGTTCCGGAATCGCTTCGGCGACGCACACCAACTCCAGGATCCCCCGCATCGCTTCGCACAGCGAGCCTTGGACTGCGGCATCTTCGTCCTGCGTGCCTTCTCCGAGTACGGGCAGCGAGAGCCCGCCGAGCCTGAGTTCGACCTGGGGTTCTAGAAGAAGCGGTCTGGGACGGCAGGCGTGCGTGCTTAAGCCAGGATCGCCCTGACCTTCAGCGCCTCGGCCTCCTCCTCGGCGTCGAGCCAGAAAGTTCTAAAATCATCCAACCAGCCCGACCATTGACCAAACCCGCCTGGAACCTCGTGTTCCAGGCGGGTTTCTTCGTTCGGCACTGCAGACCGCAGGGAGTCGACGGGTGCCGTCCGGCCGCGGGGCGGGCGGGGTGCCGCCGCTCGGGTACCGCTGGTTGCGCCTTGTATCGGGCGGCGGGGGGGGCGACGGGAGCTCGGTATCTGGCTGGCGTTCAACCTGCTGGAGAGACCCATGCGCACCCTGTGGACCCTGACCGCCCTCACGACCCTCGCCACCCTCGCTTCCGCCTGCGCCGGCGCCACCGACGCGGCTGCCCCCCAGGTGGACGTCTCGACCGCCCGGGTCATCGAGGATGACTGCGGCGACGCCCGCATCGTGCTGTACCTCGCCAACACCCTCGATCAGGACACCCTGGACGACGAGGTCGGGCTGGACAGCCGCGCCGCGGCCAACATCGCCGCCTACCGCCTGGGCACCGACGGCGTGGCTGGAACGGCCGATGACGAGGTCTTCGACGATCTCGACGAGCTGGACGCGGTGTCCTGGGTCGGCGATGCCGCCATGCTCGACCTGCGCGACTACGGCGTCGATGAGCTCGGCATGACCGGCGCCGCCGTGCACGACGTCCTCGAGGGGAGCTTCGAGGCCAAGGCGATGGTCTTCCTGGCCAACCACCTGTCCGAGGATGCGCTCGACGTCGACGTCTCCCTCGACAGCCGGGCCGACGCCAACCTGGTGGCCGATCGCGGCGCGGGCTTCTCCACCCTCGCCGAGCTGGACGACGTCAGCTACGTCGCCTCCACCGCCTTCGGCAAGCTGCTCGACTTCGCCGTGGCCGAGGGCATGCTCGCCGGCGATGGGCTCGTGGTGCGCGACGGGGAGGTCTACGCCACCCTGCAGGACGCGGTCGACGACGAGACCGCCAGCAGCATCACCATCCAGCTGTACGCGGGGACCTACACTGGGGTCACCGAGATCGACAGCACCCTGATCATCCGTGGCCAGGGGCAGGGCCGGACCCTCTTCGACGGAGAGGGCACCAACCGCCTGTTCCTGATCTCCGGCGGCGCGCCGTGCTTCTACGACATGACGATCACCCATGGCTACGAGAGCTTCGGCGGTGCGGTGCGCATCGACGGTCCCGCCGACGTGCTCTTCGAGGGCGTCGACTTCATCGACAACGAGGCCGGCTACTGGGGCGGCGCCATCCGCGGCGCCTACACTGCTTCCTCGCTGACCCTCCGGGACGTGCGCTTCGAGGGCAACGTCGCCGACACCTACGGCGGCGCCATCGACACGTTCGGAGACCTCACCGCGGACGGGGTGGTCTTCGAGGGCAACGACGCCGAGTACGGGACGGTGTGGACTGGTGGCAACGCGGACGTCGACTTCGCCGACGTCGAGATCCGCTACAACGTCGTCGGGTCCGAGTCCTACGCGGCGCTCGTCTTCGCGGGTGACGTGGTCTCGGCGACCAACCTGGACTTCTACGCCAACAGCGGCAACGATCTGATGGTGGACGGCGTGCTCTACGACGGGCTCGGCGACGACGTGAGCTTCAGCTGCGACGCCGAGGGCTGCACCGATCCCGAGGCGTGATCCCCCGGCTGGCCCACCCCTTGCAATCCTCCAGGTCCAACCTGGAGGTTCCATGCCCACGTCCATCCTCGTCACCTACGCGTCCAAGCACGGCGCCACCCGCGAGATCGCCGAGCGCGTCGCCGCGGTCCTCGGTCACTCCGGACTCGAGGTCGACGTGAAGCCGGTGGAGGCTGTGTCGGATCCCACGCCGTACCGGGCGATCGTGCTCGGTACGGCGATGTACATGGGGTTCTGGATGAAGTCCGCCAAGCGCTTCCTGGTCGACCACGAAGCCGAGCTGGCCCAGCGCGAGGTGTGGATGTTCGTCAGCGGCCCCACCGGCGAGGGGGACGCCGAGGAGCTGATGGACGGCCACCTCGTGCAGCCGGTCCTCGAGCCGGTGCTGGAGCGCATCGCCCCCCGCGACGTGCACGTCTTCCACGGCGCCATCGCCCCCGAGAGCCTCGGCTGGTTCGAGCGCTTCGTCATCCGCATGGTCAAGGCCGACACCGGCGACTTCCGCGACTGGCAGGCGATCGACGCCTGGGCGGAGCGGATCGCCTCGGCGCTGGCGACTGCGGCCTGACCCGCAGCGTCAGAACCTCCCCGAGAGGACGATCCCGGTGACGCCCAGCCCGACCGCGACGCCGGCTCCGATCGCAGCGCCATTCCTCCGGGTCACGGCCCGCGCCCGGCGGACCACGTCTTCGTTGGACGTGTTCCACTCGTCGTCATCGTCGTCGAGCTCCTCCTCCACGATCGCCGCCTGGATCGCCACCCCGGTGAGCGCACCCGCGACGACGAGGGAGGCGACGCCGCCGATCCGCAGGGCCCGGCAGCGCGAGGAGCACGCCGGGGCGGGGGGCTCCGGGGGATCGGGTGGCGGCGGTGGCGGGACGGCCGTGCTGCTCGCCTTCATCCAGCGCGACGAGACCAGGCGTCCATCCTCGGTCACCTGCACCAGGTGCTGTCCGGAGCGCACGTACTGGCCGACCCCGTGGGTCTCGCCGTCCACCCACACGACCGAGATCCCCGACAGCTCGCCGAGGTCGATGGGGACGAGGGCGGGCTGACGCGCGGCGCAGGCCTCGGCAAAGGCCTCGTAGAACCCTGGGATCTCGACATCCTCCACCGGGGTCTTGTCCAGCACGCAGGCCAGGCGCAGCGCGGGCTCGGGGTCGTCGCCGCGGTGCATGGCGAGCAGTCCGTGGGCCTGCCAGTAGCGGGCGACATCCGTCCGTCCGGCCACCGCGGCGAGGCGCTCTGGCTCGGCGAAGACCTCGCCCAGCACGGCCTGCAGGGTGTCCTCGACCGACGGAGTCACCTCGGCGGCGCGGAGGGTCGCCAGCACCTCGGCATTGACCTCGGCCAGCACGAAGGGCTCGGGCCGTGGGTCATCATCCTGGGCGTGGGCGAAGATCGCGCCCGCGAGCAAGACCAAGAACAGGGGGAGCCTCCCACGCCACCGGCAGCGGCGTCCGGTCTGGGGTAACGACTAGCACCTTCGATGGGAGGACCCCATGACGCGCGCGCTCCTGCCGGCCCTGCTCCTCGCGTCCGGCTGTGGCTTCGAGGACATCGTCGATGACCGGATGGGTACGATCGACGCGGATCTTGCCGAGATCCACGACCGCCTCGAGGACCTCGAGGCGGAGAACGTCGCGCTTCGGGATCGCCTGGCTGCGGTGGAGATCGGCAGCGGCGCGAGTGGGTGGATCCGGGAGCCGGAGACCTGGCTCGTGCCGGGAGACTACGCCAACCTTCAGGCCGCGCTGGTCGCAGCCGCTGACGTGCGGATCTGGCCGAGCGGTCGGCTGACCATCCAGCTCGAGCCTGGCGACCACGCGCTGGTCGGACCGATCACCCTGGCGCATCCCGACGGCCAGCGCATCGACATCATCGGCGACCTCGAGGGCACCGCCACCACCACCCTCCAGTGCGGGGGCGCGGGCTGCTTCGACCTGTCCACGGGCGGCTCCCTGGGCGCGCTCGCCGGGCTCGATCTGTCGGGACCGGGCAGCGGGGTCGCGGTGGAGGTCGGCTCCAACGGGCGGATCACCCTCGGCCCAGGACTGCGGATCTCCAAGTTCGAGACGGGACTCTCCGCCAGTACGGGGGGCGTGATCCGCGGGGAGGGCGTGATCCTGGACTCGAACCGCGTCGGCGTGATGGCGGAGTCTGGCGGGATCATCGACCTGCTCGAGGGCTCGGTCCGCAACAGCACGCTCGTGGGGCTGGCTGCGGAGCCCGGCGGGCTGGTCGTGGCGTACGACGTGGACGTGGCGGGGGGCACCGGCGGCCTCAGCGCCCGCGGCGGGCAGATCTGGGCGCCGCTCGCGTCGGTCAGCGACCAGCGGCGGGTGGCGTTCAGCGCGGCCGAGGGCGGCCGGATCCTCGGGGCCCGCACCCGGGCGGCGGCCAACGGGATCGCCTACGAGGCGGTCGATGGCGGACACCTGGTGATGGACAACGCCACCGCGACTGGCAACGTCGTCGATGTCTCGCTGGACAACGGATCGAGCGCGTCGATGCCCGGGTTCACCGGCTCCAACGCGCCGGGCACCGTGGAGGTGCGCTACCGCTCGACCTGGTTCTCCGCAGGCACGATGCCGGGCGCCGGCGTGGTCGTGAGCGAGCACGACGGGAAGTTCTACGCGCACTGATCCGGCACGGGCAGATCGATCCGGCAACATCCATCGGTCCGCTGCGTTCCCACCACGGAGGGAGGTCCTGTGCGACGACTGCTGTGGGTGACTTGGCTGGGGGCGCTGACCGCGTGTGGGACCGCGATTCCGGACACGAGTGACAGCGACGATCCTGTCGACACCGACACCGACAGCGACAGCGACAGCGACAGCGACAGCGACAGCGATGCCGTGCCATGGCACCTGGAGTGGTTCGCTGACTACGACGAAGGGCAGGGGACCGCCTACCTGGACGTGTCCGGCACCGTCGAGCCCGACGGCGACCCGGCCTTCCCCGAC
>CALATR010000602.1 GCA_937891875.1 uncultured Pseudomonadota bacterium
CCGGAAGGGCGCATCCCGCTGGCCCAGGCCGTGACCTGGCTCGCCACATCTCCCAAGTCCAACGCCGCATATCTGGCGATCGACGCGGCCCTGGCCGACGTCGACCGCACCGGCGCCCTGCCCGTGCCCGCCCACATCAAGAACCACCACGAGGGCTACAAGTACCCCCACGACTACCCCGACCACGTGGTGGCCCAGGACTACCTGCCCGCGGCCCTGCGCGGCCGGACCTACTACGAGCCCGTCAACCACGCAGAAGAAAAGCGAATCCGCGAGCGCCTCGCCTGGTGGCGGCGGCGGCTCGCGGATCGGGACGACTGAGCGTCAGGCTGCTGACGGCCTGGCAGCGTGTGCTGCAAAGCCAGCTCGGTGAGCCTCCGCCGAGCGTGATCGGCGCCTCCCACGTCGGACGCTGCGCCAAACCACGGTCTGCTAGTAGTCGAGCGCCTCGTACGAGATCCGCACCCGGGCGTTGGGGCCCGGCGGGTCGTCCGTGAAGACGACCGCGTTGCGGGCGCGCACGTAGCGGACGCCGAGGCCGATCGCGACCTCCTTCTCCGGCTGGCGCGGCTCCCGCACGAAGATCTCGATGGTCTTCTCGTTGGGGAGCTGGGACAGGGCGAACTCGGAGCGCAGACCGGCCGCCGACATGCCCAGGTCCTCCATGATGCTGGCCCAGCTGGGCTCGCAGATGGGGTGGATGACCCCGCCGACCGCCGCGGTCACGCCCAGGTACTCGGTAGACGGGGCGAGGCCGGGGCAGGCATCGCCCTCGGGAGCCACGATGCTGGAGAAGCTGACCTGCTCCGGGGTGTCCTTGAGGCCGCGCAGCCAGTCGATGAACTGGTCCTCGCTGACCGGGATGTCACCGGAGAAGTCGTCCTCGTCCGAGAGCACGATGACCGACAGGTAGGCGTCGGGACGCAGGAAGCCCTGGTTGGTCGTGTCACCCAGGGTCTGCAGCGCGGTGTAGACCTGCGCGCGGCCCTTCTCGTCCATGGGGCCCTCGGTGCCGAGGAGCGCCATCTCGCGGAAGGCCTCGTCCGAGTTGCGCACCTCGGGGTCGATCCAGTGGATGGTGTCGCCGCGGTGGTCGTGGCCGACCATCAGCTGGCCGCGCTCCGTCTCGGAGTCGTAGCCGGTGCTGACGACGCCGATGTGGTAGTCGAGGTCCAGCTCCGAGTCGGAGAAGAACTTCATGAACGACGTGAAGTTGTTCGTGAGCGCGCGCTGCTCCTCGTACATGGAGCGGCTGTTGTCCACGACCCAGAGCACGTCCACCGCCGGCACGCCCACCTGGAAGTGGGTGTCGACGATCGCGTCGGGGACAAGGTCCTTGTCCTCGAAGTCGTCCGGCTCGAGTCGGTTTCCAGTGTCCAGCAGTGGCTCGTTGTTGCAGCCGACGGCCGCAAGCAGGAGCAACGAGCCAGTCAGCCCGAGCAGGGGGGTAGCCAGAAAGCGCATGGGTGCCTCTCGCGTCTCGTTGGGAGCCCGTGCCCGGGTTCCTTGACGTCAGTTTAGCAGACCCGCTGCCATCCGGAAGCACCTTGGTCACCGTCCCGCCGTGATCGGCGTGCTCTGCGACAGATCCCGTGCAACCGGACCGGCACCGTACGCTATTCGGCCTGGATCTCGCTGGCGCGTGCCTCGGCCAGGGGCTCGTACTCGACGAACACCTGGGCCTGGGGCTCCGGCACGTACTGGCGGAAGCGCACGCTGTTGCGCGTCCGGCTGTAGTCGAAGTCCGCACCCTCGGTGAAGTCCTCGCGCTCCCCGTCCACGTCGACCCACACGGTGAGCGTGTCCTCGACGGGCACCGCGGAGAGGTAGAACTCGCGCTGCAGCCCGGCCACCTGCACGCCGAGGTCCTCGAGGACCGTGGCCCAGTCGCCGTCGCAGATCGGCCAGTCGATGCCGCCCACCTCGCGGGTGATCCGCAGGTAGTCGGTGCCCTCGTACGCCTTGCCGCCAGCGCCGTTGCAGCCGCCCTCCGGGCCGACGATGCTGGAGAAGCTCACCCGCTCGCGCTCGAACTTGAGGTCGAGCATCCAGTCGACGAACTGGGGCACGGTCTTGATGGCGCTCTGGTCGTCTTCGTCCGAGATCACGATCACGGCAAGAGCGGCGTCCTCCCGGTAGAACCCCTCGTTGTACGAGCCCTCCGAGGACAGGTGCTGGATGGCGCCGTAGACCTGGTCGCGCCCCTTCTCGACGTCGTCGCCCTCGGTGCCCATCAGGGCCATGTCCTGGAACATGCCGACCGGATCCCGGGTGCTCTCGTCGATCCACTTGTCGCCGGAGATGGTGCGCAGCTTGCCGCGCTCGTCCGGGTAGTCGTAGGACGTGGACAGCACGCCGACGTGGTAGTCGAGGCCGCTGTCGAGGAAGAAGCGCATGAAGGAGTTGAAGTTGTCGCTCAGGGCGCGCTGCTCCTCGGCCATGGAGCGCGAGTTGTCGATCACCCAGAGCACGTCCACCGCGGGCACCGGCGTCTGCACGGCGCGGTCGACCCGCAGCCGAGCCTCCAGCTGTGGCGGGTTCGGAGGCTCCACGTTGAAGCTGCCGATGCTGGTCTCGCTGCAGGCGGCGAGGCCGAAGGTGGACGCAGCTGCGGCGAGAATGACCGCGAGACGCCCAGAACCGATGCGCATAGATCCTCCGGGTACACCCGTGAGCGGGACCCTCTTAACGCATCTTGGACAAGTCGTGCACGATCCGCAAGCGAGACCGTCAGCGACGGAGCAGCCGACGTACCGCCTTGAGGCTCTCGAAGACCAGGAGCGCGCCCAGGGCGACTGCGACCGCCACGGCAAAGGACACGGCATCCACGGGGACGAGGCGGAAGATGCCTCCCAGGGGCGAGTAGAGCAGCACCAGGTGCACCCCCAGCACCAGCCCGGCGGCGCCCAGCAGGGTGCGGTTCGAGAACGGATCGATGCGCCACAGGGGCAGGCGGGTCCGTGAGGAGAACGCCAGCAACAGCTCGAGCAGGATGATGAGGGTGAGGGTGGCGCTGCGGGCCGCCTCTTCGGATGCGGCCGTCTGGAGCTGCCAGGCGAAGTAGCCGAGGGTGGCGCCGAACCCGATGAAGGCTGCGCTGACGAGGCTGACGAGCTCACCGTGCAGCAGGTGCTCACTCGGGGGGCGCGGGGGGCGGCGCATGACGTCGGGCTCGGCCTGCTCGGTCGCGAGCGCGAGGGCGGGCAGGCCGTCGGTGAGCAGATTGATCCACAGGATGTGGATGGGCAGGAACGGCAGCGGCCAGCCCAGCAGCAGGGTCGCCAGGATCAGCAGGATCTCGTCGAAGTTGGCGCGCAGCAGGAAGAGCACGAAGCGGCGCACGTTGTCGTGGATGCGGCGACCCTCGGCGACCGCGCGCACGATGGTGGCGTAGGAGTCGTCGGCGAGCACGATGCTGGCGGCCTCACGCGCCACCTCGGTCCCCCGTCCGCCCATGGCGACGCCGACGTGGGCGGCCTTGAGCGCCGGCGCGTCGTTGACCCCGTCGCCGGTCATGGCGACCACCTCGCCACTCGCCTGGAGCGCGGTGCAGATGGCGACCTTGTGCTCCGGAGACACCCGCGCGAAGACGGTGGTTCGACGCACCTTCTCCTTCAGGGCCTCAGCATCGAGTCCGTCGAGCTCCCGCCCCTCGCAGGTCTCGCCGACGAGGCCGACGCGCTCGGCGATGGCCTTGGCGGTGACGACGTGATCGCCGGTGACGACCACGGTGCGGATCCCCGCCCGGGCCGCCTCCGCGAGCGCGTCTGCGACCCCCTCCCGCGGCGGGTCCTCCATGCCGACGAGCCCGACCAGCCGGCGCTCCCCTCCCCGTCCGCCGGCCACCGCGAGCACCCGCAGGCCCCGCTCGGCCATCGCCTGGGCGGCGTCGCGGATCCGGTCCTCCTCGGCACAGTCGACCAGGTCGAGGATGCGCTCGGGGGCACCCTTGAGGGCGTGCAGGTCGCCGTGGCGGGTGTGCATGAAGCGCTGGGCCGAGGTGAACGGCTGGGGCTCCTCGTCGATGGGCAGGCGCTGCACGCCGCGATCGTCGGCGAGCTGGAGCAGGGCGAGCTCGGTGGGGTCGCCCATGTCGGGCAGGGCGGCGTGGGAGCAGCTGGCGCCGAGCTGGGCGAGCAGGTCCTCCTCGCCGTCGACCGCCACGAAGACCTCGACCACCGTCATGCGGTTCTCGGTCAGGGTGCCGGTCTTGTCGGTCGCGATGACGCTGACCGCCCCGAGGGTCTCGAGCGCGTCCAGCCTGCGCACCAGCGCCCGATGCTCGACCATGCGCCGCACGCCCAGGGCGAAGCACACGGTGACGACCGCGGGCAGCCCCTCGGGCACGGTGGACACGGCGAGGGACACCCCCAGCAGGAGCACGTCCAGCACGTCCATGGACAGGATCGCGCCCAGTCCGACCACGACCACGACCAGCACGAGGGCGACGACGCCGAGCATGCGGCCGAGGCGGGCCAGCTGGTGCTGCAGGGGGGTGGTGGGCAGGACGGCGGTCGCGACCATCCCGGCGATCCGGCCGACCTCGGTGCGCTCGCCGGTGGCGACCACGACGGCCTCGGCGGAGCCCCGGGTCACCAGCGTGCTCGAGTACAGCATCGAGTGGCGCTCCGCGAGGGGGGCGTCGGCGGGGACGGGCGCGACGTCCTTTCCGACCGGGACGGACTCCCCGGTGAGGGCGGACTCGTCGACCTCGAGGAAGGTCGCGC
>CALATR010000603.1 GCA_937891875.1 uncultured Pseudomonadota bacterium
CGGGCTCGCCGAGGGTGACGGACGGGTCCGACGCGCCGCGGCGAGCCTTGGAGAGGGTCTCGCCGATGCCGTAGGCGGCGTGGTCGAGGGTGGCGTAGGCGTGGTCGGCATCCTCGATCTCGAAGGTCTCGCAGGCGGTGGCGAGGAGCAGGGCGATCGCGGGAAGGGCAGGGCGCACGGGGCCTCCAGGGCATGACGGCGCATGCTACGGCCTGCGGGGGGTGCCGGGGAAGCTCGGAGTCGGTGGGCACCGATGCTGCCTCTCTTCCACCGGCGGCCCGCCGGCCCGCTCAGTCGCAGTCGAGCTCGACGAAGTCGAAGTCGCGGAAGGCGCGGCCCGCACCGCCGCCGATCCGGGTCGTGCGCCCCGTGCCGTAGTCGGCCAGGAACAGGCTTCCATCCGTATCTGTGACGTAGGAGAGCCCGGTGACCGGGTCGGTCGCCATGCCCCCGGGATGCACCAGCCCCATGGTGCCGATCCGCCGCCCCCGACCCGATGACATGTCCAGCTCGTACAGCTCCGAGGGGTTGCGGGAGTCGCTGTCCCGCCCGTACAGCGTGGACCCGACGAGCTCGATGTGGTCGACCTCGCCCTGGATCGTCCCGGCGACGTCCCCGACCTTGGTGATCCGCCCGGTGGCGGGGTCGATCCAGCCCAGCTCGTCGGAGTCGTAGGTCCCAGCACCCCAGGCGACCCAGATCCGGCTGCCGTCCTCGGCCACGCTGAAGCCCTCGGGCCGGTTGCCCTGGGTCGTCGGGAAGGTCAGCCGATGCACGAGCGTGGTGGCCCCGGTGCACGGGTCCAGGGTGCGCAGCTGCACGCCCCCGTCCGTGCCCGACAGGATCCAGATCGTGGACGTGGACGGGTCGAAGGACAGCCCGTGCGCGTCGACGGGAGACACCCTCGCAAGCAGGGTGGAGGCGCCCGAAGACGGGTCGATCTCCCGCAGCTCCCCCGCGGTATCGATGCCGATCAGGGCCGGTCGGACGTTGCCGATCCCCCTGCCCTCCTGGAACGCCGCCACCTGGGTCTGGCCGGGCACATCGGTGCTGACGTACAGCGTGCCCTCCACGGCACCCGACACCGACGGGGCGAACACCACGTCGAACGTGTGGCTGTCCGTCGGGGCGAGCACCACCGGCTCGTCGAGGTCTGCGGCCAGGTAGAGGTCCTCGCTCGACCCGACGTAGGACGACGTCGAGAGCTGGGCGTCCGCCTCGCCGATGTTGGTCACCACCACCTCGACGCGGCCCTCGGAGTGCACGGCCAGGTCGCCGAAGTCGAAGGAGGGCGGCTCCACCCGCAGCTCGGGCAGCAGGACCGCACCGGACAAGGGAACATCGACCTGGGAGCGGTCCGGGTCGTTCGAGCGGATCCGCAGGGTGTCCAGCGGGTCGTCCGCGGAGAGCGGCCGCAGGCGCACACCGACCGTCTCGGTCTGGCCCGGCTCCAGGGTCCAGTCCACCGGCAGGTCCAGGCGGAAGTCGCCCGGGTCCTGCGCCAGGTACACCTCGTCGAGGACGAGCTCGGCGTCGCCGACGTTGGTGAGATCGACGCTCGCTGACGCCTCCTCCCCGCGGGCGAGCGGCGCAAACGTCAGCTCTCCCGGGGAAACGACCAGCTCCGGGACGGCGACGACCTCGTCCGTGTGGGGGGTCTCGTCCTCGGTGATGCCGGTGAGACCGGTCTCGTTGCACCCGACCAGGGCCAGGACCAGCAGCACGTGCGCAGAGCGAATCATCTCCTCCTCCCGGCTCCAGGATGACGTGGCGCAGGTCGGGCGTCGTCCCTCATAAATCCTACAGGCGCCCTCACGGCCCCGGAGAGCACCCCAGAGGCCCCATGCTCAGGGCTGGTACCCGCGCGTCACCCGGACCCGGAGCTTGGAGCGGGTCACCTCGAAGCGCGCATCGGAGGACACGTAGCCCTCCAGGTCGACGTCCGTGGTGCTGAGGAAGGCGGGGATCACCAGGTCCCGGTACCCCCGCCGCTGCCCGCTGGGCAGCTCCACGCGCAGCTCGAACCGGAACGGGTCGCTGTTGGCGTCGCGCTCGAACTGGAGCGTGGAGACCACCATCTCGGACGGCAGGCGGAAGGAGAGGTCCGAGCCGACAGGGATCTCGGTGTCGATCCGCTGGCTCTTGTAGGGACCGTACAGATCGAAGGCCACGTCGGCCCCTTCGCCCCGGGCAAAGGTCACCTGGTACAGGCCGCACACGCCGTCACGAAGCGGGAGGTTGGAGAGGTCGAAGTCGTCGCCATCCGTCCACGGCTCGCAGGCTCCGGAGAAGGACGTGTCGCAGGTGGCAGTCATGCCGGCGATGCCCGTGCGCTGCACGGCCGTCGGGTTGGTGGGGCGGGCGCGCACGAACCAGTCCCCCTCGCCGCAGAAGCGCACCTCCGCCTGGTCCCAGCCCCTCTCGCCGCTGCCGTTGCAGCCGGTCATGGACGCCTCGTCGACCGGGATCGGAGACACGACGACAGTCTCCGAGGTCGTCGTCGGCGTGCGATCGGCCGGGCAGGTGCACGTGTTCTCCCAGAGGTAGTGCAGTCCTTCGCAGTCGAGCACGACGAGCCCACCGTCCTCGCACCGGGTCCACGACGCCCGGTCGGGGATGCGCTGGCAGGTGCCGCCGCACAGCTCGAAGCCATCTCTGCACGCCTCCGCGACACACCGCTCCCCATCGCAGCCGACCTCGGTGGCGTTGTCGGGGCAGGGCGTGCAGTCGTCCCCCAGGCACGGCAGGGTGCCGGCGTCGCAGGTGAGCTCGCAGGAGCCCAGGTCGCAGCGCATCTCACCGCGGCTCGGCTCGCCGCAGTCGTGGCCGCACTCGCCGCAGTTGGCGGTGTCCGTCCGCAGGTCGACGCACTCCCCGTCGCAGGTCGCCTCGCCAGACGGGCAGTCGGGGTCCGGCTCGTCGATCGGGCAGTCCGGACAGTCCGTGTCCTCGTCCGGCGACTGCGGCGTTCCCGTACAGGAGAGGAGCGCCGGAGCCAGCAGCGCGGCGAACAGGTGCAGGACTCGGTGCGACATCGAATGGCCTCCTGGCGCGGCATACCGCACGAGGCCCTGTACGCCCGACTGCGCGCAGGGTTGTGACTACAGTGACAGTGGCGACCCGGTAGTCTGCACGCGTGACCGACTTCCTCCGTGGCGCCGCCTGGCCGTTCCGCGGCCTCGCCTTTCTTGCCGTGCGTCCGGGCCTCTGGCCCTGGGTCGCCGCGCCCGCCCTGCTGGCCGTGGTCCTGGTGTACCTGGCCTGGATCGCGAGCTGGGCGTGGGCGCCGGTCATGCTTCACGCGGTGTGGCCGCAGCCGGCGACGCCGGGCTTTGTGCGCAACCTGTGGAACGGGACCGCGTTCGTGCTCATCGTGTGGGCGTTTGCGACCTTCGTCATGCTGCTGCACGGCTTCGTCGGCGTGCTCGGGACGCCGTTCTACGACCGCCTGTCCCAGCGGGTGGAGGCCATCGCACGACCCGCCGAGGCCGAGCCCTTCGCGTGGCGCGTGTTTGTCGTGGACATCGGCTGGTCCGCGCTTCACTCGGTGCAGGCGCTCGGCCTGTGGCTGCTCTCGCTCGGCGTGCTGGCGCTGCTGAACACGATCCCCGTCGTCGGGACCGCGGTCGAGATCGTCGCCAGCGCGCTGTTCACCGCGTGGTTCCTGTCCCGCGAGATGATCGACGGCATCGCCTCGCGGCGGCGGTGGTCGTTCCGAGAAAAGCTGGCGTTCGTGGCTCGTCATGGACCGCTGATGACCGGATTCGGGCTCGCGTGCGCGGTCCTGCTCGCCGTCCCCGTGGTCAACCTGCTGACGTGGCCGGCGGCCGTGGTGGCCGGGACGCTGTTCTTCTTGGAGGTGGAGGACGAGGAGAGGAGCGCCCCGGTCACACCATCCGATCCCGGATCGGCCGGCGCGTCCGGATGCCATCCGCGGCCGCCCATCGAATGACCGCTCAGACCGGGGCGTCCACCCATCCTGACCGCCCCGATCCGAGAGCCCGGCCATGCCCACGACGACCAAGGTGTCCACAGCCCTCCTCGGCCTCGCTGCACTCCTCGTCGGCTGCCACCAGACCGGCGATGGCTACGATGCGCGCTTCCTGCTCGAGGCCGACCGCGCTGCCGTCGACTTCGGCGCCGTCACCCTCCCAGCGACCTCCGCCGTCGAGACGCTCACCCTGCGCAACACCGGCCGCAAGACGATCCGGCTCGCCGCCGTGTCCAGCGCGTCCCTGGGCGTGGACACACCGACCTTCGAGCTGCACCCCTCCGCGTCCACCTGCACCACCGGCGCGGAGCTGCAGCCGGGTCAGGCCTGCACCCTGGCGTTCACCTTCTCCCCCGAACGCAACACCCCCTACCGCGACGACATCACGGTCTCCTGGACCAGCGTGCGGGACGATGCCAACCGGGAGGAGACCTTCACCCGCACCCTCGTGCTCCGCGGCGAGGGTGACCTCGACTGCGATGCCGAGCCCGCGTGGCGCGACGCGTACGGCGTCGGCAAGGACGAGGCGCTCACACAGAACACGGCGGACTACGACCGCGGCTACGCAGCCGGCCAGGCCAAGGACTACGACGACGGCTACCGCGGCGCCTATGACCGTGCGTACGAGTCGGCCCACGAAGAGGCGTATGTCTACGCGTACGATCGCGCGTACGACAGCTTCTACGACCAGGGGTACGACGAGGGCTGGGCGGTCCATGCCGACACCTGGCGAGCGTGCGACGCCGGCGGTGCTGACGGCTGGGCCGACGGCAGCGCGATCGGGTCCGAGGACGGCGCGGTGGTCGGCCACGATGATGGCCTCTACGACGGTGCGGCCGACGCGAACTACCAGGCCTGGGAGCTGCTCGACGACGCCGAGCGCTGGGGCGGCGTGGTTGCCGCCTGCGAAGAGGCCTGGGCCTGGTTCGGCGGAGCCTCGCTCCCGCCTCCCCCGTCCGACCCCACCGACGAGGAGATCGCGGGCATGTGCGAGGAGCTGGGCTTCTCGGAGAACCGCGACAGCTCGGCGCTCGACGATGGCTACAAGGCCGGGCTCCGCGACAATGTCGAATACCAGGCCGGTCTGCGCGAGGGCGCTGCGGACGGGACCTCCCAGGGGACCGTCGACGGCACCCGCAGCGGAAACCGGGACGGACGCCAGGATGGCTTCGACGATGGCGCCGCGGATGGCAAGGCCGACGCCGAGCAGCTGGCCTACGAGGACTGCTACGACGCCGCGTACCCCGCGGCCTACGCCGAGGCCTTCGACCTCGCCTACCTCGACGCCTACTGGTTGGCGTACGACCAGGCATACGTCGATGAGTACGACGCCGTGATGGTCGACTACTACGAGACGCAGGACTGCGAGGTCGTGCTCTTCGGGGGTTGAGGGTCTGGAGGCCTCGATGATGACCCCTCGCCCGCACCCGGTCCCAGCCTCACGGATGGACGTGGGCCTGGATGGGAAGCGTGTCCAGGACCTCGTCGGTGGTCCGGTCCCTGCTGCGGGCGCGGACAGGGCCCGCTCCGGGATCACGTACAGCACGACCCCTACGCGCTACCCTCACCGGCACCGGGAGGGGTCATGGCGCGAGCGCAGAGCACACCTGACGACTTCCTGCCCTCGATCCCGGGGATCCGGCCAGTTGTGCTCGCGATCCCGGAGAGCCTCCGGCAGGATCCCACCCTCCGCCCCGCGTACGAGGCGGCCCTCGCGCGCCACCCCTCGATGGCTGGCTTGGAGCACACCGTGCACGACGGGCTCGCCGCGGGGGAGCCGCTGTTCCTGGTGCCGCTGATCCTCGTGCTCGGCGAGCAGGAGGCGGTGAAGCTGCTGCAGTCCGTCGAGGATCCGGCGAAGGTGGCGTTCGGGGCGCACGACGAGGTCATGCGGTACCTGATGGTCGCCCACGACGGCTGGGACCTGGAGGCGATCGCCGGATGGTGCGGACCGGTGCTGGCGACCGAGCTGGGCGCTCCCCTGGGGGCCGTTCCCCATCTCCGGCGGCTGGAGCGGGGCACCTTCGCGGAGGACCCCGAGGAGGTCCGCACCTGGATGGCCGCCCACCCCGAACAGGCGGTGGCCGCGCTGGCGGTGCTCGCCTCGCCGCAGGGCACCTACCGCTGGGGCACCGAGTTCCGCGAGCTGATCCTCCAGGCGTTCGAGGCGGATCCTGGCCGCGCCGCCTCGGCGCTGGTCGACGCGATCCTCTCCGTCGGCGACCCGACCGGGCATCCCGAGGGCGAGCCCGCACCGACCCTCCGCTGGCTCGCCGCCCGCTTCGGGGAGGAGCACTTCATCGCCAGTGCCAGGGCGGAAGAGCAGGCGGTACTCGCGCGGCACCTGGACCCGGTGCGCTCAGCGGTGCTGCGGGACGGCGCTCCGGGCAAGAAGATCGCGAAGTGGTGGGCCGAGTGCGTCGCACCCCTGTCGGAGGCGGGTCAGTCCGTAGCGAGCAGCAGCCTCGATCCCCGTCATCCAGCCTGCGTCGCCCTGCGGGAGGCGGAGCCCGAGCCCTGCGAGCGCGCTGCTGCCAGCCTGTTAACGACGTTCCTCCAGGACAAGTCCAAGCCGGCGTACCGCCACGCCCTCGCGGCTGCCCTGCGTCTCGCTCCCGAGGCCTCGATCGCCTGGATCGGCCCCCAGGCGCTGCGCTGGGCCCGGAGCACCAACCGCAACCACCGCACCACCGCCCAGCACGCGATCCGGTGGTTGGGCGAGCTGGCGCGCCTCGACGACGACGTGGGCGACCGCGCGCTGTCCTGGCTGTCGCTCCTCGCCGAGGCCATCCCGTCGGCCAAGGGCGGAGGCCACGCCCGGCGCGCGCTCGAGTGGGTCGCGGTGACCCGTGGGGTCGGCCTGGACCAGCTGGTGGCCGGTCACCTGCCCGACATCGGCCTCGAACCCGACGGCAGCACGACCGTCGACTACGGGGAGCGGCGGTTCGACGTGCGGTTCACCCCCCGGGGCGACGCGATCGTGCGGCTGGCCGGGCGTGCGTACAAGTCCGTTCCAAAGCCAGGAAAGCGCGACAACCCGGACGTCGCAACCGCCGCGTACGAGGCGTATCGGGAGCTCCGCGACGTCGTCAAGCTGCTGCTCGGTGCCGAGGCTCGCCGCCTCGAGGCCCAGCTCCGAACGCAGCGCACCTGGCCCTGGGCAGCCCTGTCGCGCGAGCTCCTCCACCCCATCCGCCGGCTGGTGTCCGAGGGCATCGTCTATCTGGACGCCGAGGGCCAGACGTTCCGCATGGACCACGAAGGGCCGGTCGACCTCGACGACGAGCCGATGACGCCGCGCGGGGACGTCCGCCTGGCCCACCCGCTGGACCTGGGCGAGGTGACCCGGATCGCCTGGGCCGATCACCTGGTCGACTACGAGCTGCTCCCGGTCATCGACCAGCTCGGTCGTGAGGTCTTCCGCGTCGCTGGTCCCGAGATCGAGCTCGTCGCAGGGTGGAACCTCTCGCCGGGCGGCGTGATGGGCCTGTTGCGGTCGGGATGGTCAGACACCTACGGCTCCGGCGAGGGCCTCAGCCGCCCGCTCGCCGGCGGTACCGCGCGCCTGTGGCTGTCCATGAGCTTCCGGGGTGAGGCGGTCGTCGACCTGCCGCCACTCCCCGTACGCGCGCTGGTCATCGAGGGGCGGAGCACCGCAGTCGAGCGCTCCGAGCTGGTTCGGGACCTGGCCCGCATCCGGGCTGGCTCGACTGTGCGCTGACTCCCCCGCTCGATAGAGCGCGGCCCCCCGCCCCTCACCCCCCGGATCATCCATGACCGACCTTCTCTCTCCCCTGCGCGCCCGGGCCTCCGCCTGCGAGCTGTGCACCTCCACCGACGATCTACAGCCCTACCTGGTCGAGCCTGTCCGCGACGGCGGCTCCGTCGAGGACGCCGTCCTGATCTGCGGCACTTGCGCCGCCCAGCTGGCGGACGGCGCGACGCTCGATCCCCGCCACTGGTTTGGCCTGCAGGAGACCATCTGGAGTGAGGTCGCGGCAGTCCAGGCCCTCTCCTGGCGCCTGCTGGACCGCCTCCGCGGCGAGCCCTGGGCCGCGGACGTGCTCGGGAGCGCCTGGCTCGAGGAGGACGTCGCGGCGTGGGCCAAGGCCGGCGAAGAAGCAGAAGAAGCCCTGGTTGTGGTCGACAGCAACGGCACCGCGCTCGCCGACGGCGACAGCGTGACCCTCATCAAGGACCTGAACGTGAAGGGCGCCAACTTCACCGCCAAGCGCGGCACGATGGTGAAGGGCATCCGGCTGACCGCCGACCCCGGGCTGGTCGAGGGCCGGGTCAACCGGACGGCGATCTACCTCAAGACCGAGTTCTTGAAGAAGGTGTGATCCGCGGAGCCCGAGCTGCGTGGTGCTGTCCTGGCCCCCCCTGGTGCGAGGACGGTCCGCTGGGAGTCGGGGAGCAGCTCGCGTTTCTCCAGGTTCTCGAATGTCTTTCGAGGCTCCGTCAGCAGGGACCGAGCACCTGTGCAAAAGTCAGCTTCAATCTTGGAGCACACATGTTCGCACGTCTGTCCCTGTTTTCCCTGGTGCTGTTGAGCGGCCTGGTCGCCTGTGGTGAGCCCGATGGCGACGGCGACGGCTTCCCCGAGTCGGTCGACTGCGACGATGCCGCCGCCGGGGTGTACCCGGGTGCAGAGGAGGTCTGTGACGGCGTCGACAACGACTGCGATGGTGAGGTGGACGTGGACGCCACCGATGGCGTGGCCTACTACACGGACGGTGATTCCGATGGCTACGGGGACGACGCGACGGTGGTGATCGCGTGTGAGGCTCCGGCGGGCGCGTCTGACGTGGGCGGCGACTGCAATGATGCGGACGCAGCGTTCAACCCCGGGGCGACCGAAGACGACTGCACCGATCCCAATGACTACAACTGCGACGGCAGCTCCGGCTTTGCCGACGGAGATGCGGACGGCTTCCCCGCCTGCCGGGACTGCGACGACGCCGACAATGACGTCAACCCGGGCGCGGTCGAGATCTGCGACGGCGATGACAACGACTGCGACGAGCTGATCGACGATGCAGACGACGATCTGGACCGCAGCACCGGCCTGGGCTTCTACACGGACGGCGACTCGGACGGATTCGGCGACCCGGAGTCCATGGTCATGGCGTGTGAGCAGCCCGATGACGCGGTGATGAACGCCCTGGACTGCAACGACGGCAACGGCGACATCCACCCCGGCGCGGACGAGGTCTGCGACGAGGCGGACAACGACTGCGACGGGGAGACCGACGAGCCCTCGGCGGTCGATGCGGTCAGCTTCTACGCGGACCACGACGCCGATGGCGCCGGCGGGCCGACCTCGATCCGGGCCTGCTCTGCACCCGCGGGGTTCGTGGACAACGCCGACGACTGCGATGACGAGGAAGCCGCCGCCTACCCGGGCAACACCGAGGTGTGCGATCTCGTCGACAACGACTGCGACAGCGCCGTGGACGAGGACGTGACCACGACGGTCTTCCAGGATGCGGACGGCGACACCTTCGGCAACGCATCGGTGTCCATGGCGGTGTGCGCCGTACCCACCGGCTACGTGACCGACGACACCGACTGCAACGACCTGAACGCGTCGGCCAATCCCTCGGCGACCGAGGTGTGTGACGGCATCGACAATGACTGCGATACGTCCGTGGACGACGCCGACTCCAGCCTGGACGAGAGCACCGCGTCGAGCTGGTACAAGGACAGCGATGGCGACGGCGCCGGAGACCCTGGCGAGGAGGTCATCGCGTGCGCAGCGCCGTCTGGCTACGTCGCCAACGACCTGGACTGCGACGACTCGGATGCAGGCGCGATCGACTGCGCCTGCAGCGACGGCAGCGACGGGGACTACAGCCTGACCGGGGGCACGGCCTCCCTCGCAGGCGGCACCTACTACTACGACGACTTCTCGGTGGCCGCGGGGGCGACCCTGCGCGTGACCGGCCATGATCCGCTGGTGATCGTCGCCAATACCATCGACGTGTCCGGCACCATCGACGCCAGTGGCGGAGCCGGGGCGGACTCGGGCTCGTCCACCGGCCCGGACGGTGGAGACGCGCGCGGCGGTGGCGGCGGCGGCGGCGCCGGCGGCGACTGCGGCAACGGCCCCGGGACCGGCGGCGCTCCCAACGGAGGGGCTCCGGTCATCTATTCCGGGTCCAACAGCCACGGTGGATCGGGCGGTCGCGCGGCATCGGTCAGCGCCGGGGCGGTCTCCACGGGAGGTCACTACGGTCCGGGGGGCGGCGGCGGCGGCGGCGGCGCGTCTGTCGATGGCTCCGATGGCGTGGGTCTGCGGACCGGCTTCAGTGAAGGCGGCGCAGCCTTCGGCACTGCGAACATGGCCACCGTGTTCTCCGGAGGCATGGGCGGCGCGGGCGGCGGCGCCAACGGCGGCGGTGGCGGTGCTGGCGGCGGGGCGGTGGCCCTGTTCGCGGCCGAGGTGTCGGTCAGCGGCACCATCGACGTCAGCGGCGGCCCAGGCGGCGGCAAGACTGGTGGAAGCTGCACTTCCGGCGGCGGCGGCGGCGGCGGTGGCGGCATGATCTGGCTGCACGGCTTCGACGTCAGCGTCACCGGCACGCTGGACGCAGGAGCCGGCGCGGGCAGGGCCGCGAGCTCTTCGGTCGCCCTCAACCAGGCGGGCGGCAACGGTGCCGCCGGACGGATCCAGATCAGCGGCCCCACGCGCTCGGTGACCGGTTCGGTCTCTCCGACGGCGTACCAGGACAGCGCCGACCCGGACTGCACCCGCTGGTGATCCGGTCGAGGCAGGTCGCGGCGAGCCCTCCCCCGGCGGCCGTCATCTCCAGCATGGCGCCGTCGTCGTCGGAGCGGACCTGGGTGATCCGGGTGTCCCCACCCGCGCGATCGGTGGCGAAGAAGTGCCGCTCGGAGGTGGGTCGATCCCGGTGGTGCCTCGCTGTGTCGGCACAGGATTCGGGACGCTGGACGCTCGCCGGACTATCGGCGCGCCGTGATGACCGAAGACACCCTGACCGAGCTCGTCGAAGTCCTGGAGGCGATCGCCCAGGACCGGGCGTTGCTCGCCGATCTCGATGATGATCTGCGCAAGCGCCTGCTCATGGCGGCGGGCCGCGTCTCACGTCCGGACGCCCGCGCCCGGCGCCAGCTGAACAAGCAGCGCCAGCGGGACCGGCGCGACGCCAAGCGTGAGGAGGACACCCAGCTGCTCGACCGCACGCGGATCCGGGAGCTGCGGGACAACCCCATCTTCCAGACGCCCCGTCGGAGTGCCGAGGAGCCGCCGCCTCCGCCCCAGCGCCTGCTCGGGACCGTGCACGAGGAGCGCGTCTGCTACGTGTGCCGCGCGCGCTCCCACGATGTGCACTGGTTCTACGACCAGATGTGCCTGGACTGCGGCGACTTCAACTACGGCAAGCGCGGCCAGACCGCCGATCTGACCGGCCGGGTCGCCCTGATCACCGGGGCCCGCGTCAAGATCGGCTACCAGGCCGCGATCATGCTCCTGCGGGCCGGCGCCCACGTCATGGTCGTCACGCGCTTTCCCGTCGACGCCGCCGAGCGCTACGCCCGCGAGGAGGACTTCGCCGACTGGGAGCACCGCCTGGAGATCCATGGTGTGGACCTGCGCCACACGCCCAGCGTCGAGCTGATGTGCCAGCGGATCCTGCGCACCCACAGCCGGCTGGACTTCATCGTCAACAATGCCTGCCAGACCGTGCGCCGGCCGCCGGGCTTCTACCAGCACCTGATGGACAAGGAGCTCGAAGCCAGCGCCGACGGACGCGCCATCGCGCGCATCGCGTCCATGCGCCAGGCCGAGCATGCCAGCAGCGCCGCGCTCTCCCAGCTCGCCCTCACCGAGGAGGACCGCCTCGACCCCACCGCGCTCTTCCCCGCCGATCGCCTCGACGCCGATCTGCAGCAGGTCGACCTGCGCGAGGTCAACAGCTGGCGCCTCAAGCTCGACCAGGTGCCCATCGTCGAGCTGCTCGAGGTGCACCTCGTCAACGCCGTCGCCCCCTTCGTCATCAATGCGCGCCTCAAGCCGCTGATGCAGGCCGTGCCCTCCGCCGACAAGCACATCGTCAACGTGAGCGCGATGGAAGGCCAGTTCTACCGCACCTTCAAGAGCGACAAGCACCCGCACACGAACATGGCCAAGGCCTCGCTGAACATGATGACCCGCACCTCGGCCGCGGACTACATCGAGGACGGCATCCACATGAACAGCGTCGACACCGGCTGGGTCACCGACGAAGCCCCCGCCCTCGCCACCTACTCGCTGCTGCCGATCGTCGAAGCTTTCACCGCTTCGGCTGACATCGCCGTCGAAACTCGCGACATTTCCCTGGCTGGCCGCATCC
>CALATR010000604.1 GCA_937891875.1 uncultured Pseudomonadota bacterium
ACGATGCGGTCGAGCCCGCCGTAGTCGTGGCGCTTGAGGTTGGGTAGCAGCGGGCCGGCCTCGACCTCCTGATCCGCGACCACGTGCAGCAGCACCGACGGGCCCTGTTCGGGGCCGTGCAGCAGGAGGCGCTCGCAGCGTCCGAGCACGTTGGTGAGGCGACCCTCTCCGTCGACGAAGGTGTAGGCGAGGAAGGAGAAGTCCTGGGTGTCCGGTCCCCAGTGGCCGTGGAGCACGTCGCGGAGGACCTCTCCGGCGACGGCGGCGACCCGGACCAGGGTGGTGAACCAGCCGATCTCGTCCTCGTCGCGATCGTAGGCGAAGGCGTGGGCGTGGCGCTCGTAGGCGCGCAGGCCGTCGGGGTCCAGGGCGATCCCCTCCTCGGCGGCGGTGCGGGCGGCCAGCCGCGCCATGGCCTGGTCCAGCAGGGCGTACGGATCGCCGCTGTCGTCGTACTGCACGAGCTCGTCGCCGACCTCCACCTCGCTGCCCGCCGACGCGATCGCGTGTCCGAGGGCGTCGGGCGGCCGCTCCATGCATGCGGTGCGGATGTCGCCGGCCTTGTCTGCCGACTCGGCGTGGCGGCGGACCGTCAGTACCCGGGAGAGGGCCAGCACGATGGACAGATCGAGCTCCTCCTCCATCTCGGCCGTGGTCCGGTGATCGGTCAGGACGTAGAGCGGACGCCCGTCATCACGCTCGGTCACGATGTCGATCCGGTCCAGGCTCGTGTACATGCCATCTCCTCCGTCGTGTGCAACCTGCCGACGTGCCCGTTGTCCGTGGTTAGCGTCTCCAGACGGGAGGTGCCTTGGCCGATCGTGAGCAGACCCCCATCACGGAGCCCATCGTCGTCGGCGAGCTGCTGGCGGGCGGAGAGGCCCTGCTGGTGGCGGCGGCCCCGCTCTTCGTGCTCGTGTTCTGCGTCGTGCACGGCGTGACCGTGCAGGACATCGTGCGCACGGTGACGCCCACGCTGGCGGCGAACGAGCAGCTGGACCTGTGGAGCGTCATCCTCGCGCCGAGCCTGCTCCTCTCCTCGGCGATCATCTCGTTCCTGATCGCCTTCGTCCTGGTCTTCGTCACCGCGGCCGGCGTGATCGTGTGGCGGCTCGCCGCGTGGGGTCTGGGGACCGCCTCGGATCGCTCGTCGATGCGGCGCTACGGGGCGCTCGCCGACGCAGACACCGTGGCTGCGGACGCCTGGAGCCGGAACCTGCCCGATCCCGATCCCGTCGGCTACGATCGCGGTGACGACGAGGACGTCGACCAGCCTCCCCCCGAGCCCGAGCCCAGCCGCCCCGGTGGGGCCCGACCCTCGCCCTTGCTCTCCCCGGTGGACTGGAGCGCCGAGCGGGAGATCTGCACGACCTGGACCAACCAGACCCACGCCTGGGTCGCCGCGATGAACGCCTGGATCGCGACCGGGGCCGAGCACGGCTGGGACGCGGCCGGCCCCCAACCCGAGGATCCCCGCACCGCCGATCTCACCCAGGCGATCGTCGCCCTGGTCGAGCGCGCGAACCACCACGGCGACGGGCTCACCGTGCGCAAGAAGATCGCCACCGCCCACGCGCCCCTGATGCCCTGGCTCGAGGCTGGAACCCGAGCCGTCAGCAACCTGGTGCTCCTCGACGATGGCCGCTGCGTCGCCACCCTCGGTGAGCTCTGGTCGGACCCCGAGGTCCGCGTCTTCGATGCCCGCGGCGCCCACCGGGAGCTGCCCGGCGTCTCCCTGGTCGGCAGAACCGGGGCCTGGTTCGCCCTGTGGACCGCAGACGGCATCCAGCTGCGCCAGGAGCTTCTGGGGGAGGGCACGACCCTGCCCCTCCCCACGGGCTCCGAGGGCTCCACCGGCCCGGTCGACGCCAGCCGCCAGCACCCCGAAGCCCTCGCGCCGCTGCCCGACGGCTCTGGCGTCGTCGTCACCACCTCCTGCGGGGTGTTCCTGTCCCGACCCGGCGGCGTCACCCGCCTCTACCCGCCAACGGCGGAGCTCGCCGAGGAGATCGATCGGTGGAACACTGAGTTTGGCGAGGCGTTCGACCTGCGATTCGACATGGTGCACGCAGCGGTGAGCCCGGACGGAAGCCTCGTCGCCTGCGGCAGCCAGGACAGCCAGCACCTGCTCGTCGACCTCGACGGTGAGGTCGTCGCCCGCTTCGGGCCCGTGCACTCGTCCTACGCCCACCACGCGGGCTTCTCGCCAGACGGCGCGCTCACCATCGCGAACAGCTGCCACTTCTACAACGGCGTCACCGTCATCTCGGACGTCGCCGGCCTCCGGGGCGCCCACATCCCCGACGACGAGGAGGACCCGCGGCTGCGGACCCTGGACGAGGGCGCGCGAGTGTACTGCAGCGCCTGGCTGGACCGCAGCACGGTGCTCCTCGGAGATGCCCACGGCTACGTGCACGCCCGGGGTCTCGACGGCACGGACAAGGGCCGGCACTTCGTCGGCAGCACGGTCACCTCCCTGGCGGTCTCCGCCGCGGGGACCGACGTCGTCATCGGCACCGCCGCGGGCTTCCTCTCCTTCGTCGACCCCAGGCCCGTGGACGGCGCAGATCCCGCGGTCATCGGCACCCTGGGCTGGCGGGAGTGGCGGCGCTTCGTCGCCTGGAAGGGCAAGCCCGTGCTCACCTGGTGATCCTGGCGCTGTGAGGCGTCCGTGTGCTTTGGGAGACACGGGTCGCGGGGTGGCTCCCAGCGGATACACGGCGCCCTTCGACCCGAGGAGCCGGATGTTCCGACGACTGCTGATCGCGAACCGCGGTGAGGTCGCCGCCCGGGTGCTGCGCACGTGCAAGCGCCTGGGCATCGAGACCGTCGCCGTCGCCTCGCGCGCCGACCGGGAGGCCAGCTGGCTGGAGGGCGTGGACATCGTCGTCCCGCTCGGGCCGGCCCGCGCCGCCGAGTCCTACCTGGACGCCGACGCGCTCATCGAGGTGGGCCTGCGCCACCGGTGCGCCGCCGTGCATCCTGGGTGGGGATTCCTCTCGGAGAACGCCGTCTTTGCGCGTCGGTGCGAGGCCGCCGGACTGACCTTCGTCGGCCCCGATCCCCACCACATGGGTCTCATGGGCGACAAGGCCGTCGCCCGCGACACCATGGCTGCCCTGGGCATGCCGGTCATCCCCGGCAGTGACGGCGAGGTCGACAGCCTGGAGGAGGCCCGCGAGCTCGCCGATCGCATCGGCTACCCGGTGCTGCTCAAGGCGGTCGCCGGGGGTGGGGGGCGCGGCATGCGCGGGGTCGACAGCGCCGATCAGCTCGCCGATGCCTACCGGGACGCGACCGCCGAGGCCCTGGCCAGCTTCGGCGACGGCCGGCTCTACCTCGAGAAGCGCATCGTCGACGGCCGGCACGTCGAGGTGCAGATCCTCGCCGATGGCTTCGGCACCTGCCTGCACCTCGGCGAGCGCGAGTGCAGCGTGCAGCGCCGCCACCAGAAGGTGGTGGAGGAAGCGCCGAGCCCCGGCCTGTCGCCCGAGGAGCGCGCCCGGGTCCTGCCGCTGGTCGCCGACGTGGTGCGCCGCAGCGGCTACCGCAACGCCGGCACGGTCGAGATGCTCCTCGACGCCGACGGCAGCCTCTACTTCATGGAGATGAACACCCGCCTGCAGGTCGAGCACCCCGTCACCGAGCAGGTCACCGGCCTCGACCTCGTCGAGCTGCAGCTCCGGGTCGCGGCCAACCAGCGCCTGCCCCTCTCCCAGGCGGACATCGGCGTGAGCGGACATGCGCTGGAACTTCGGATCAACGCCGAGGATCCGGCGCAGGGCTTCCGTCCCGGACCGGGCACGGTGGACAAGCTCCACTTCCCCCAGGGAGAGGGCGTGCGGGTCGACACCCACCTGGCCCAGGGAGACCGCATCCCCCCCGACTACGACTCGATGATCGCCAAGCTCATCCTCTCCGGACCCGACCGCGCCACCGTGCTCGAGCGGGCCCGGCAGGCGGTCGCTGCGACCGTCATCGAGGGCGTGCCGACCAACCTCGACCTGCACGGCGCCATCCTGCGCTGGCAGCCCTTCGTGTCCGGCAACTACCACACCAAGTCGCTGGAGCAGGACCTGCACCTGCTCGTGGGAGGCGCCTGATGGCTCGCATCCACCTGCACCCCATCGGCTCCGAGCTGGACGGCGTGGTCGGGCCCGAGGACGCCGCGCGCAACCGCTTGCACCACCAGGGCCTCGAGGCCGATCTCCAGGAGAAGCTCGACCAGGTCCACGCTGGCTGGGGCGAGCGCGCCGCCAACCGGGTCCACGAGAAGGGCAAGCTGACCACCTGGGAGCGCATCGAGGCCCTCATCGACGAGGACAGCGAGGTGTTCGAGGTCGGCACCCTGGTGAACTGGGGTCGCGCGTTCAAGGGCAGCAAGCGCGAGGCCCCCGGCGCCGGCGTCGTCACCTGCTTCGCCCGCATCGAGCAGCGCTGGTGCATCGTCATCGCCAACGACAACACCGTCGCCAGCGGCGCGTGGTGGCCCAGGACCCCGGAGAAGATCGAGCGCGCCCAGGAGATGGCCCTGCGGCTGCGGCTGCCGGTGGTCTACCTGGTCGACTGCAGCGGTCTCTTCCTGCCCGAGCAGAGCCTGACGTTTGCCGGGCCCAAGGGTGCGGGCCACATCTTCAAGCAGAACGCCCGCCTGGCCGACCACGGCGTGCCCCAGGTGGCGGGCGTCTTCGGCGACTGCATCGCGGGCGGCGGCTACATGCCGATCATCAGCGATCGCGTCTACATGACCGAGAACGCCTACATGGTCATCGCCGGTGCCGCCCTCATCAAGGGCGCCAAGTCGCTGCAGCTGACCAGCCTCGACATCGGTGGGCCCGAGGTGCACGTGCACCAGTCCCGCTGTGCCGACGTCCGCGTGCCCGACGACCCCACGGCGCTGGCGATGATCCGCGAGGAGATCGCCCGACTCCCGAGCTCCGCCGCCGACTTCTATCGCCACGGCGTCTCCGCGGCCGAGCCCCGCTTCGACCCGGCGGACGTGCCGGCGCTCTTCCCCAAGGATCACCGCCAGTACGTCGACATCGAGGAGGTCATCGCCCGCCTGGTCGACGACTCGCTGTTCCACGAGGTCATGGCGGACACCGGCCGGGAGATGATCACCGGCGTGGCCCGGGTGAACGGCCTGTGGGCCGGCTTCATCGGCAACCGCCAGGGCATCGTCGACGAGCCCGGGGTCGGCCGGCGTCCTGGTGGGGCGCTCTACCGCGAGGGCATCGCCAAGATCGCCCAGTTTGCCCGGGCGTGCGGCGAGGACGGCATCCCCATCGTGTGGCTGCAGGACATCTCGGGCTTCGACATCGGCGTCGAGGCCGAGCGGCTCGGTCTCCTCGGCTACGGCAGCAGCCTCATCTACGCGAACGCCACCCAGACGGCACCCATGTTCACGGTGCTCCTGCGCAAGGCCAGCGGGGCCGGCTTCTACGCCATGGCCGGCATGCCCTACGATCCGGTGGTGCAGCTCTCGACGCCCATCACCCGGCTCGCGGTCATGGAGGGGCGCACCCTCGCCATCGCGACCTACAACAGCAAGCTCGACGACGACTTCCAGATCGCCACCGACGATCCCGAAGAGCGCGCCGCCATCGAGGAGGGCATGAAGAAGACCGCGGCCCGCATCGAGGCGGACATGGACCCGGTCGCCTCGGCCGCCCGCATGGACACGGACGAGATCGTGCCCCTGGGAGATCTGCGGCGTTGGCTGTGCTGTCTCGTTGAGTCTGCATGGCAGTCGGCCGGCTACCGGCGGACCAAGAATCCCCGGATCTGGAGCATCCACGACCTGGAGGTCCTGTGCGCGCGGCGGTGAACGAAGACGGCGTGCTCGGCGCGCCCTCGGTGGGGACCTGGTACCCGCGGATCGGCCTGGGAGCGCCCCTGCACCCGGGTGACGTGATCGGCGTGCTCCACCGGGCGGGGAGTGTGCTGGAGGTGGCGGCGCCGCGGGGAGCTGGCGGCGTGGCGACGTCGGTGGCCGCGGCGGGCACCTGGGTCGGCTACGGCGAGGAGATCGCCACGATGGGCGAGGGGACCGGCGCGCTGGGGACCCACGCGCCACCGAAGGCCCGGCCAGCGGACGTGCCCGACGACGTCAGCGTGCTGGCCGCGGACACCGACGGCACCATCTACCTGCGCCCCGAGCCCGGCTCGCCCGCGTTCACCGAGGCTGGCGCCACGGTCAGCCCGCTGGACACGGTCGCGCTGGTCGAGGTCATGAAGACCTTCACCCCGGTCCGCGCCGAGGCCGGCGGCACCGTCGTGCGCGTGTGTGTCGAGGACGGAGCCAGCGTCGCGGCCGGCGACGCGCTGTTCTGGATCCGGGAGGGGTAGGTCATCTGTCCCGCGCACCGTGGATTGCTGCCGCCGACGTGGTAGCATGCGCCGTCTTCACGGAGGAATCGTGCGCTCGTGGACCTGGCATCTCGCCCGCCTGTCCCCCCCTGCGGTGCTGCTCGGTGCAGCGCTCGGTCTGGGGGCGCTGGCCCTGCCGGAGCTGGCCCACGCCCAGGAGGGCTGCTCTGGCACCTATGCCTCCGATCAGCTCGTGCTGGACGTGCAGGAGCTCGAGCGCTCGGTCATCGACCAGGACGACAAGGCGGCGATCGCCACCGCGGTGAAGGTCCGCAACAACCTGGCCTGCGTGGAGCAGCGCCTGCCGCTCGGCTTCCTCGGGCGGGTCTACCGCGGCCTCGCCGGCGCCTACTACGTCGGTGGTGACCGCAAGACCGCCGAGACGTGGTACCGCACCGCCCTCGAGATCGACCGCACCTTCCGCTACGGCGTCGAGGACCTGCCCGGTGACCATCCCCTGCGCATGGTCTACGCGTCCATGCTCCAGGCGGAGGAGGAGGACGCCATCCCGGTCACCGGCAAGGCGTTCCAGGACGGCGGCGAGTGGTTCCTGGACGGCCGCCGGGTCGAGGCGCCGACCGCGCGCCCCGGTCGCCCGCACGTGCTGCAGCGCGACTACGAAGGCACCGTGCAGACCTGGCTCATGGAGGGGAACGGCTTCCCCTCCCAGGCGCTCCAGGACGGCAAGAACCTGGCCGAGGACGGCCGGCGTCGGCGCAACCGGGACCGCTCCAAGTACGACGTGGACGTGCAGCACATGGGCCAGGGCGCGGTCATCGTGCAGCGCAGCCAGCCGCCGGAGCAGATCCCGCTCATCGTCGCCGGCAGCACGCTCATCGCCGCCAGCGTCGGCCTGACCGCGGGCAGCTACTTCAGCAAGCGCCACTTCACGACCATCGAGGACAGCGAGGAGGACCTCGCCCGGGCCCAGCAGACCACGAATCGGCTGGCGCTGGGCGCGATGGCCACGGCGGCGCTCGGCGCGGGCTCGCTGACCTACGGCATCGCCATAGGCCAGGAAGGCCGGCGGTTCGGCGGGGCCGTCCGCGGGCGCTGGTAGGCCCGTGCGCGGGAACGTGACCCCGCGGGCGGGGCTCGTCGCGCTGGTGCTGGCGACGGGCTGTGGACCCGGCTGGCTCGAGGTGGACGAGGGCCCCGGACTGCGCGGCCCGGGTGGCCCGGAAGTGAGCTTCGCCGAGGATCAGCTCTTCGAGGGCTGCGCCTGGCTGACCGGCGGCGAGGACGACTACGACCACCACAACCTGGTCATGCCGTACCGGGGTCACCTGGTCATGCCCTGGATGCCCGAGTGGGGCAGCGGCGGGCTGACCTTCTTCGACGTGTCCGACCCGTGCAACCCGCAGAAGGACGGCGAGGGGACCTGGGAGACCACCCGGGAGACCCACGCCATGGCCTTCCTGCACCTGCCCGAGGACGCGGAGTTTGCCGGCGAGTATGCCGTGACCAACGGGCTCAAGGGCGTCGTGACCTGGGACGTGTCCGACCCGGCGGATCCCCACGTGGTGGGTGAGCTGGAGGTGGACGAGATCTTCTACCTGTTCGACGCCTACGCCCGGGTCGCGCTCTCGCTGGCCTGGCAGCACCCCACCCTGTACATCGCCGCCGCTGACAACGGCCTGTACGTCGTCGACACCACCGATCCGGCCAACATGGTGGTGGTCGAGCAGGTCCAGCTCGACCCGCCCATCCGCGCGGGCGGGGTGTTCACCCTGGGCAACCGCCTGCTCCTGACCTCGGCCGAGCAGGAGGAGGCCGTGGTGTTCGACATCTCCGACCCCCACGACCCCCAGCCGGTCCTGGGCGGCCGCTTCACGACGACCGACGCCGACGGCGAGCCCCGCGAGCACTACCACGCCAACCTGTACGGCCACACGGCGCTGTTCGCCCGCAAGGAGCGCGGCGGCGGCGTGCTCATGATGGACCTGACCGACCCGTCCAAGCCCACCCGCATCGGCGAGGCCTGGACCGGCGAGGGTGGCGGTGGCTACGTCTTCGGCGACGAGGGCTTCCTCTTTCTCGGCAACTCCGACTTCGGCGTCATCTTCGACGCCCGCGACCCGACGGATCCGGTCGAGGTCGGGCGGATGGCGATCGAGGGTGACAACGACACGCTCACACCCTACGGAAACATCGCGTTGCTGGCCGTAGATGGCGAGGCGAACCACGAGCAGTCGACCGCGGTCGTGCCCTGGCGGACCGACCCCGACACCGCGGCCCCGCTGGTCCTCGCGGTGGACCCGCTCGACGGCGCCGAGGACGTGGCCCTGACCGCCCGAGTCGGCGTCGGCTTCAACGAGATCGTCGAGCCGGGCACGGTCTTCATGGGCTCGGTGCGCCTGTCGACCGAGCGGGGGCGCGCGGTGCCGGGCTTCGTCAGCGCCCAGGAGGGCATCGTCACCTACGTGCCCCACGAACCCCTCGATCCGGGCACCACCTACGTGCTGGAGGTCCTGGCGGGCGGCGTGAGCGACGTGAACGGCAACGCGCTCGAAGCGAACTTTTCAAGCCGGTTCTCGACGGTCGGAGAGTAGGGTGATCCTCTGGCTCGCGCTGCTCGGTGCTCCCTCGCTGGCGGCCGAGGTCCCCGATCGGTCCCTGGCCCGGGTGGTGCAGCCCGACGACGACGAGGTCCCCGATCAGCTGCCCGACGCCGTGCCGACCTTCGATCGCCACTGGCAGGACAAAGACCGCCGAGGACGCCACACCTACCGCTGGGGCGCCGCGATGGGGGCGACCGGGTGTGCCTCCATGGTGACCAGCCTGGCGATCGGCGCGGGGCGCGGGGGAGAGCCCTTCGCCGTCGTGGGCGCCCTGCTGCTGTGGTCCGGTGCCCCCGTCATGGCGAGCGGCGCGAACCAGTCCCAGACCGCGCTCGCGGGGGTCGCCGGGCAGCCGCGCGATCGGCTGCTGGGCATCGCGTCCTGGGCCATGTGGGGGGGCTACTGGTTGTCGATGGGCGTCTCCGTCTACACCCTCGAGACGGGCCAGGACGCGTCGATCCCGCTCGTGGTGGCGCTGGGCGCGCTCGCCAGCAGCTACGCCTTCGCCATCCTCCAGGCGGACCAGAACGCGGGCCTCCGCAACCGGCTGCGCGTGCGCGACCCCAACCGCAGGGTGCGGATCGACGGGGTTGGACCCTTCACCGCAAGCACCAACGGGCGCGACCTGG
>CALATR010000605.1 GCA_937891875.1 uncultured Pseudomonadota bacterium
CTCCCGCCACACCGTCCCGGCCCGCCGCGGTCTCCGCCCGCCGCTCCCGCCACACCGTCCCGGCCCGCCGAGGCCTCCGCCCGCCCACTCCCGCCACACCGTCCTGGCCCGCCGAGGCCTGCGCCCGCCTCTCCCGCGACACCGAGCCCCGGGTCCGCCCAGCCCTACTCCTCCCCGAACTCCTGCAGCGCCTCTCCGTGCGAGAATGCCACCGCGTCCGCGTACACGTCCGTCAGCAGTCCCTCGATCTCCTCGAGGTCCGTCAGGGGCGCCTGGAGGTGTTCGATCATCTGCACCTCCGTGATGTTCGGGTCGTCCGTGGGCAGCAGGGCGACGCTGCCGCGGAGGATCTCGATGAGGCCGAAGCCGTCGGTCTTCTGCCAGCGCATCGAGACCTTCTCCGGATCCTCGATGTCGCCCACCGCGCCGTGGCGCCAGGTGATGGTGTACTCGACCGTGATCGTGTCCTCGACCACCTGATCGATGGCCATCGAGTAGTCGTAGCCCTCTTCGACGTCGAGGCGCGGGGTCCACTCGGCGACCCGGCGGCGATCGACGACGACGTCGGCGTCCTGGTAGGCGGACCAGACCGTGGGCATGTCGGCGTGGATGTAGCCGCGGAGGTGGCCCCACTTGAACTCGTCGCCTTCGGCGGTCACCAGCTCGAAGGTCTCGGCCAGATCGGCGGGGGGCTCGACGGCCATGGTCTCCAGCGGCTCGAGACCCTCCTCGAACGGAGTCTCTCCGCCGCCGAAGCAACCGGCGAGCAACAGCAACGCGCCCAGGAAGCGGACCGTCATGCGCGGACCTCCAGCTTCGCCAGTCTACTTCCGATCAGGGTGCTTGGGGGGCGCGCGCGCGTCCTCGGAGGTCCGCGCATGATCCCTCTGGGCGCGTTCGAGCTGCAGAGTCGCATCGGTCACGGCGGCATGGGTGAGGTGTGGCGCGGGGTCCACCGGGCCCAGCACGTGCCGGTCGCGGTCAAGCTGCTGACCAATGAGCTTGCGCGAAAGTCGACGTTCCGAGCTGCGTTCCGCAACGAGGTCCGCGCGGTGGCCGGGCTCGATCATCCCAACATCGTGCTGGTGTTCGACTACGGCACCATCGGTGAGGACACCCAGGCGGCGAGCGGCGGGGTGCTCCGGGCGGGCACCCCGTGGCTGGCGATGGAGCTGGCCGAGGATGGCTCGCTCGACGACACCCGACTGGTGCGCAGCTGGCCCCAGCTGCGCGGCGTGCTGCTGGCCCTGCTCGACGCGCTGGCCCACGCGCATGCCCGCGGGGTCGTGCACCGGGACATCAAGCCGGGCAACGTGCTGGTCGCCAAGGGCCGCACCCTCAAGCTCACCGACTTCGGGCTCGCCCACGCCATGGACCAGCAGGACGGCGACTTCGTGGCCGGCACGCCCAGCTACATGGCGCCGGAGCAGTTCGAGGGGCGCTGGCGCGACTACGGTCCCTGGACCGACCTGTACGCGGTCGGCTGCCTGACCCACGCCCTGTGCAGCGGCATGCCCCCGTTCGGCTTTCTCGATGACTGGGCCCAGGGACACGCGATCCACGAGCAGCAGCCGCCGCCGGCGCTCCGGGCGCGCTTCCGCGTGCCCGCCCAGCTCGACGCGTGGGTGCGGACGCTGCTGCACAAGGACCCGCGCGATCGCTTCCGCCGCTCCGCCGACGCGGCCAGTGCCCTGATGGCGCTCTCGGAGTCGGATCTCGTCGAGGTCGGGGCGCCTGCGGTGGTGGGGATCGGCGGTCCGACCCTGACCCTGCCCCGCGGTGACGATGCCGACCGCACCGTGGCGATCGTCGACGATCTCGCGACCCCGGTCGGCCTGTCGACGCCCGTCCTGCCCCCGGCGCTCACCGCCCGCGGGGTGCTGCCGCCGGGCTGGGCGGGCACCGATCCCGTCACCCCGCCGACGCCCGTGCGCCAGACCACGGCACCCCCGGTCCGGGGGAGCGA
>CALATR010000606.1 GCA_937891875.1 uncultured Pseudomonadota bacterium
CCGCCACTCCCCCGATGGCAGCAACACGACGCGCTCTCGTGGAACACCCCGCCACTCCCCCGCGCAACGCGGCTCCCTCTGCTACCCTCCGCCGATGCTCACCCTGCTCCTGGCTCTCCTCCCCGCCAACGCCGGCGGCTACTACTACTCCGACTCCGGCGTCGTCGCGGCCGGGCGGGCGGGCGCGTGGGTCGCGGGGGCGGACACCCAGTTTGCCCAGTACTACAACCCCGCCGGCCTCATTCGGGTGGATGCGCCATCATTCTCGGCCGGCCTGTCCGGCGTTCAGCAGAACGTGCGCTTCGACCGCGTCGACGACGCCGGCAACCTCCTGCCCGCTGCCCGCAACCAGGCGCCGCCGTTCTCCGTCCCCCAGCTGGGGTTCGCCACCCCGATCAACGACAAGCTGGGCGTGGCCTTCGGCTTCAACTCGCCCTTCGCCCCCAGCTCCCAGTACGACAAGGAGGGCGCCCAGCGGTACAGCATCATCGAGACCACGATCTGGCAGTTCGCCATCGGTGGCTCGGTCGCCTACCGCCCGGTGCCCTGGCTGACCGTGGGCGGCAGCGTCGGCGGCCAGTCCCTGCGCATCGACGAGCAGCTCAAGGTCACCATCACCGGCCCGGACAACGACGGGGTCGATGATCCCGAGGGCGACGTGCTGGTCGAGGCGCGCACCTGGGACGAGCTCAAGCCCTGGTGGAACCTCGGCGTGCTCATCGAGCCCCACGAGCGCGTGACCATCGGCCTGTCCATGACGCCTCCGGTGCGCTTCGTCTCCCGCGGGCCCGGCCTGCTCGACTTCTCCGGGAACTTCCTGGAGGATCAGCTGGACCAGTCCGTCTGGAACGACGAGGACGTCGCGCTGAACGTCTCCCTGCCGGTGATCCTCCGCGGCGGCGTCGCCGTGCGCCCCGACCCCGCCGCCGAGCTCGAGCTCGCGGTCGTGTGGGAGCCCTGGTCGAGCCTGTCCGACATCGAGGTCGAGGACATCGACGTCACCGTCACCGGGCCCCTGGTCGGCTCGCGTGAGGTGCCCGAGAAGCTGTCCCTGCCCAGCGACTTCCGCAACAACGTCAGCGTGCGCCTCGGCGGAGAGTGGCGGGTGCACCGGCAGGTCGAGGTCCGGGCCGGCGCCATGTGGGAGCGCGGCGCCCTGTTCCCACAGAACCTCTCGCTCGCCCTGGTCGACCCGTGGAAGGTCCAGACCTCGCTGGGCGCCAGCGCCTGGCTCATCGACGGCCGCCTGCGCATCGACGGCATGAGCTCGGCCCTCTTCTTCCCCCGCCTCGAGATCGACGACAGCACCGTCACCCAGACCGTCATCCCCATCACCGCCTCCGTCCCCGACCCCGCCGTGGTCGGCAACGGCACCGTCCGCAGCAACGGCTGGACCGCCGGAGTGAGGCTCGCGTGGGGGTTCACGAGCAAGACCAGGGAGACCCTGCACGGGACGACGCGGGAGCCTTGAGAGCCGGGAGACGGATCGCGGCGATGACGCTCGGGCGCCCAGATGGTGGGACTCGGGGCGGCACTCGACACAGAGACCCAGAGGCACAGAGGGGCTCACAGAGGGATCTCGGAGACTCCCGATGATCTGCGTCTGCCCTGCGGCAAGGGGGGGTCAGAGTGGAAGGGGGAAGATGTTGCTTGCCGATAGACTCGCGCCAGACGTGATTGTCTCCCGGTGACCGGTGACCGGTGACCGGTGACCGGTGTCCGGTGTCCGGTGTCCGGTGTCCGGTGTCCGGTGTCCGGTGTCCGCCACCTCTCCCGCCCTCACCCCACCGCCGTGATCCCGTAGATCACCCCCTCCCCCTCATGCCCGACCCCGTCGAACCTCCCTTTCATCCTCCCGTGTCGCCAGTCGATCTCCAGCACCCGGGTCGGCTGTCTCTTCCCCCTCGCCCCCCACACCAGCTCGCGGGCGGTCTCCCGCCAGGCCGAGCTTCGCAGCATGGTCACGCCGACCCAGGCGGTGTCGCCGACCACCTCGATGCCGCGGCACCAGCCGAAGGCGCCGGTGCCCTGCTCCATCGCCGGGAGGTCGAGCTCCACCTCGCGCAGGCCGGTGTGGGGGTCGAGGCCCATCACCCGGCCTGCCGTGGTCGTGAACCAGAGGAGCCCCTCGCGGAGCACGCCGTCGTGGGGCATGCCCGGTCCCAGGTCCAGCTCGCCGTCGTGGTCCAGGCCCTGGCAGCGCGCGGTGCCGAGGCAGGTGACCCAGCGCCGATCCTCCAGGAGAAACGCCTGGTTCGGGTGCACATCGTGCGGCTTGAGCGCGTCGTGGGGCAGCGTGCGGTAGTCCCGCTCGACGTCGATGGGCCGCCCCAGGCTGAAGCGCTCGACAAGGTCGCCGTCGGACGTGATCTCGACGACCGTCTCGTGGCCGGTGCAGGTGACGAGCCAGCCCTGCGCTCCGGGCGCCACGCTGTGCAGGTCGTGGAAGAGCGGATGGGTGAGGACCTGCTCGCTCTGCAGGGTGTCCGGATCCACCCGGTGGATCGCCGTTCGCGTCGGCTGCCACAGCATGCCGTCGGCCAGGCACGGGCTCGCCGCCTGATCGCCGTCGGGGGGCGGGTGGCTCGCCGTCAGCCGGCCCTCACGCACGATCGCCCCGCGCTCGGGATCGAGGATCCGGAGGCGAGGCGAGAGCTGGGGCCCGGGGTCGCGGAGCCCCATCGAGAGCAGCAGGCGGGGGCGGGCGCTCACCGAAGCGCGGGTCAGTCCCGACGGCGGCGGAGCAGCGCCAGGGCACCGACGAGACCGAAGGCCGCGAAGCCGCCGAGTCCACCCGCGCCAGACGCCGAGCAGCCCTTGCACCCGGTGTTGGTGCCGTCGTTGCCGGTGTCGGTGTCGGTGTCCGTGTCCGTGTCGGTGTCCGTGTCGGTATCCGTGTCGGTGTCGGTATCGGTGTCGGTGTCGGTGTCCGTGTCCGTGTCCGTGTCCGTGTC
>CALATR010000607.1 GCA_937891875.1 uncultured Pseudomonadota bacterium
GACACCGACACCGACACCGAAGTCCCGGTGGTCGACATCTACGGCGGCGGTCCCTTCGACTGCGACTTCGTGTTGACCGAGGATCTGACCGGCTCGACCTCCGCTTTCCGCGCCAACGTCGTCAGCATGGACGGGGTGCCCGATCGCGCCCAGCTCTCCACCGGTGGCCAGAAGGTGCTCGACGACGGCAACCTCGGCGGTAGCTCGCTCGACAGCGAGATCCTGGCCTTCGAGGTGCTCCACCACTGCGACGGCGCGACCCTGGTCTACACCGAGGGCGAGGTCCCCTACGAGGACGCCGGCGGCAAGAAGACCGACCTGGTCGTCACCCTCGACGGGCTGCGGATCGGCGTCAGCGTGACCCGCGCGGTCGGCTTTCCCCCCGAGGACCCCTGGCCCGTAGCCCGGGCGACCGCGCTGCTGGAGGACAAGCTCGCCGACATCCCACTCTCCAGCGACAACGTCGTCGACTCGGAGGCCTGGACCAAGCAGATCCTCTTCGTCGCGGCCTACGCGGACGAGCACGGCGACAACCTGCTCACCGCCTGGGAGGGCCTGTCTGACGACCTGCGCGGCGACACCGTCATCGTCGTGTCCGTCACCGACGGGGACGACGAGTTCATCTACTTCGGACGCTGAGGTGCCCATGTTCCGCTACGTCGTGACCGCGACCTTCACCGATCCCGCCGTCGCCGAGCGCTGGCTCGCCTGGATGCGCGACGGCCACCTCCAGGACGTGCTCGACGCGGGTGCCCAGAGCGGCGAGGCCATCCGCCTCGACGGCGAACCCCTGACGTTGGAGGCCCACTTCCGCTTCGCCGACCGCGCGGCCTTCGAGGCGTACGAGCGCGACGGTGCCCCCCGCCTGCGCGCCGAGGGCCTGGAGCTGTTCCCCCCCGAGGCCGGCGTCACCTACCGCCGTCGCACCGGCGAGGTCGCCGTCCGAGGCGGGTGATCGTCCCGAGAAGTCGCGGGTCACGGCGAGGATGGCCGAGACCCGTTACCCCGCGCTCGGACGGAGAGAGAGACATGGGCTTGGCGGTAGCCGGTCATCGCATCAACCCGAAGGCCATCCGGATCGGCCTCGTGCTGCTGTTCGCCATCAGCGCGCTCACGATCGCCTGGGCCAGCGGTGCGCTGGATCACGTGGATGTGGCCACCGTGCGCGCCGTGGTCGACTCCTGGGGCGCCTGGAGCATCGTCGCCTTCCTCGCCATCGCCTGCCTCGCCAACATCGCCTACCTGCCGGGCATGATCCCCGTGGTTGCCGCCATCCTCGCGTTCGGCGGCTGGGAGGGCGCGCTGATCGGCTGGATCGGCTCGACGCTCTCCTGCATGTTCACCTTCGGCACGATGCGGATCATCGGCGGAAAAGGCACGGCCGAGGTCAAGAACAAGCTGCTCGCCCGCATGCTGGGTGGCCTGGAGCGACGCCCGGTCTGGACCGTCACCATCGTCCGGGCGCTGTTCCAGAACTCGCCGATCGTGAACACGATCCTGGCGCTCTCGCCGGTCAGCACCCGCGGCTTCTTCGTCGGCAGCGCGCTCGGCATGATCCCGCCGGTGCTCATCGCCGCGTTCTTCACGAACCTCTTCGTCGGCTGAGCCCTACTTCCCGGCCGTGCTCTCGAGCTCGAGCCGCTCCGGGAACAGGGGCGCCATGTCGTCGGGGATCCGCTCGCGGACCATGGCGATGACCCGGTCCTGCAGGTCGCCGCGCTCGGCGCGGAGATCGCGGACCACGCGAGGGAGCACCAGCGCCGCGGCCGCGCTGTGCAGGACCCGCCGCAGGGAGGTGCCGCGCTCGAGCACGCGCAGGGTCGCAAAGCCAGAGACGGGCAGGGCGATGGCGAGCACCAGCGCCGCCCACCAGCTGAAGGTGAGGCCGACGATCACCGGGAGCAGCACGTAGAGCGCGAGCACGGCGACCAGGCCGGAGATGAGCCGGGAGGTGCCGATCACGTCCTTGCGGGGGGCGAACTGCAGTCCGGCCCAGCCGACGAGCAGCCCGAGCGGCAGGTGCACGAGGGCGCCCGGCACGGCGAGGGGGAGCCACAGGGCGAGCACGGCGACGTTTGCGAGCGCGCGCTTCACCAGGGAGCCGCGGATCAGGTCGCGGTCGGTGAGGCCGGCGAGCTCCAGGCGATCGAGGTAGGCGTCGACGCGATCGTAGAGCATCTTCACCCGAGGGTCGTCGGCGACCGTGGGGTAGACGTCGCAGAAGCGGCGGGCCAGCTCGATGCGCTGTTGCAGACGGATGTGGGTCGGCTGGTACAAGCGGCGGACCCCGTCGAGCACGCGCAGGGTCTCCCAGTCGGGGGCGTTGACCGTCAGCGCGCGCAGGCTGCCCTCGATCTGCCCGGTGAGCTCCTCCGCGGCGCCGACGCTGTCCTCGGCGAAGCGCGCGACCAGCTCGGGCGCGATGGTGATGGGCGCGCCGAACTGCACCAGCACCCGGCTGCGGAAGCGCTTGCGGTGCACGTAGGTCAGGCCGGTGGGCACGATGACCAGCGGCAGGTCCGGGTTCTTCTGCACCGCCCCCAGCGCGATCCGCGCGGCACCCTTGCGCAGCCGGGCCAGCTGGGGACCGTCATGGGAGAGGCCCTCGGGAAAGATCCCGATGCAACGCCCGGCTTCGAGCACCCCCTGCAGCGCGTCGAAGGCGCCCTGGTTGTCCCGCTTCTCGCCGTTGTCGTAGTCCATGCGGCGCGCGATGGGCACGGCCCCCAGCGCCTGCAGGATGGGCGCGAGCGGCCACTGGAAGAGCTTGTCCTTGGCCGCGAAGTGCAGGATCCGACCGCTGGTGCACAGCACCACGACCGGATCGATGAGCGAGTTGGGGTGGTTGCCCGCGAAGATGACGGGTGCCTCACCCGGATCGGGCACGTGCTCCAGGCCGACGACGTGGACCTGGCGGAAGAAGACGCCGAGCGCCCCGCGGAGGAGCGCTCGGATGGAGCGGTAGGCGAGCATCATGGGCGGGTTTCCGTCCGCCCAGGATACCCCGATCAGAAGTGGACCAGGAAGTTCGCACCGGTCTGGAGCGCGCCGGGCAGGGACGCCTCGCGGTCGTTCATCCAGCCGACGTAGCGCGCCTCGAGGTCGAGGGCGGCGCGCTTGCCGAACGCGAACTCGATGCCAGCGCCGGCGTGCGGACCCCACAGGGTGTCGTCCGCCCGCACGGTGGTGGTGCCGCGCGAGGTGTACATGGCATCGTCGATGTTGCGCTCGTTGACGGACAACCCGCCGAGCACGTAGGGCTGCACGCGACCCCAGGGGTTGGCGAACAGCATCACCGAGCCCTGGCCCAGCGTCTGACTGCGCTCGGTCTGGTCGTTCCAGGTCTCATCGTGGTGGGCGAAGGCGAGCTCGAGGCCGACCGCCTCGTCCGGACGCCAGCGG
Organism: uncultured Pseudomonadota bacterium; assembly: GCA_937891875.1. Taxonomy (GTDB): domain Bacteria; phylum Myxococcota_A; class UBA796; order UBA796; genus REDI01. The sequence continues at coordinate 3,403 of CALATR010000607.1, forward strand.
CCGACCAGGCCCAGGCCGAAGTCGCCGTAGGTCGAGCCCGACTCGTAGCCGGACAGGTAGCTGCCGGAGCGCACGCCGACGGCGATGCTGCCCTCGCGATCGACCTTGCGATCGGGCAGGTGCTCCTCCTCGACCGGCTGCGGCGCGGGAGTGACGTAGTGGTCGTGGTACATCGGGCGGGGACCGTAGACGAACACCCCGTGCCACGGACGCGCGCGGTGCACGACGACGGTGGTGGAGCCCATCCGCGGTCCGACGACCACCGGGCGGGGTGGCGGGGCGCCGCGCACGACGACGGTGCGGGACGGGCGGTAGTGGACCGGCGGCGGGGTGCGCACGACCACCCGGGGCGGCGGCGCGACGACCACGCGAGGCGGCGGAGCCTGGCGCACGACCACCCGGGGCGGCGGCGCGCCGCGCACGACGACCCGAGACGGGGCGGGGCGCACGTTGACGCGCACACCGGCCCGGACGGACACGCGCGGGGGCGGCGCGGGCACGGCCCGGGGAGCCGGACGGCGCGCGGGACGGCGCTGGGCGTTGCTGTGGCGCGGCGGCGGGCGGCGGTTGGCCAGCGCCTCGTCCAGCGAGCGCGCCGACTTGCCCAGCAGCACGGCGTCATCCGCGCCCAGGACCGGATCCTCGTCGAAGTCGGCCGCCATGGCTGCGGTCGAGGTCAAGGCGAGGGCAGCCAGGGCGAGCAGGCGCGTCATCGTTCCTCCAGGAGACAGCTCGGGAGAGATGACGAC
>CALATR010000608.1 GCA_937891875.1 uncultured Pseudomonadota bacterium
GAGGTCGACGAGCTTCCCGAGCCGTTCTTCACGCTCACCTGATCGCCTGGGGAGCGCATGCGTCCGGTCGTGCTGACCGTGGGCAAGGGTGGCAACGCCTGGGCCGACGAGGCCGTCGCCGACTACGGCAAGCGCCTGCGCCGCTACGACGGCCTGGAGGAGGAGTCGGTCAAACCTGAGCGCTTCCGGGGTGACGTCGACGCCGTGCGCCTGGCCGAGGGCGAGCGCCTGCTATCCAGGGTCAAGCCACGAGATCGGCTGGTCGTCCTCGACGAGCGCGGCCAGGACCTCACGACCCACGACTTCGTCGATCTCATCGAGTCCTGCCGCCTCGACGGCACCTCCCGCCTGGTGTTCGCGATCGGCGGCGCCTACGGCCACGACCCGTCGGTCCGCGATGCGGCCTGGAAGGTGGTGCGCCTGTCGAAGATGGTGCTCAACCACGAGGTCGCCCGCGTGGTGCTGATCGAGCAGATCTACCGGGCGTACGCGATCATGAACGGCGTGCCGTACCATCATTAGTGGTTGGTTGCGGGGCCGCGCACGGGAAGGGGAGTGGCGACCCGATCCGCTGGCGGGAGTCGCGTGGCTTCGAGCAGCAGGGAGTGGCGGTACTCGGTCGACTCACGGAGAGTCGCGTGGCTCCGTGCAGGGGAGTGGCGGGTCGGTCTCCAGTCTCCAGTCTCCAGTCTCCAGTCCTGTCGCGGATCGGCGGGCCGGCACGGGATCGGTGCTGGGCGGAGTGACTGCCTGGCCGTGGCGGAGAAGACAGCCTTGGACGGCCAGACCCGGTTGGCCTGCGCCAGTGACTTGGACGAGGCGTCCTGCCCGCGCGCCGTGCCGAGCTCTCCAACGCGCACATCCCAAGCCCGCAGTTCGGCGCCGCCGTTGGACTGGGGACTGGAGACTGGAGACTGGAGACCGCCCCTCCACTCCCTCGCCCGCAGCAACGCGACTCCCACCAGCAGATCCCCGACCCGCCAGCGGATCCCCGACCCACGACGATCCCGCATCAGCCGCTCAAGCCGCCTCGGTCTTCTCCGACGGCAGCACCAGCATCGGCCGCCCGAAGTAGTAGCCCTGCAGCAGGTGGCAGCCGCACGCGACCAGCGTGTCCGCCTCCTCCGCGCACTCCACGCCTTCCGCGACCACCTTCGCGTCCGTGGCCTCGGCCAGGTTCACGACCAGCTCGATCACCCGGCGGCTGAAGTCGTTGACGTGCACGTCGCGGACCAGGCTCATGTCCAGCTTGATCACCTGGGGCTGGAGCTGGGCCAGCACCGAGAGGCTGTTGTAGCCGGCACCCAGATCGTCGACCGCGAGGGCGAACCCCAGCTCGCGGAGCAGCTCGACCGACGCATCCCAGTTTGCGATGGAGGAGAGATGCGACTGCTCGGTGATCTCGACCGTGATGCGATGGGCATCAGGGACGAGCACCGCGATGTCGGCTCTGAGGCGCTCGGGGTCGGAGAGCTGCTCCGCGGAGAGGTTCACGAACAGGCCAGCGTCTGCCGGGAGGATGGAGATGCGCTCGGCGGCGAGCTCGAAGACGCGGGCACCGATGTCGGCCAGGCGACCATGGCGCTCGGCGACTCGGAGCACCGCGAGGGGACCGTCCAGCTGCGGGTGAAGCGAGCGGAGCAGCGCCTCGTACGCGGCGGGACGGGTGGGATCGCGCGGGTCGATGATCGGCTGCAGCGCCAGCCGGATCAGGTCGTTGTCGAAGCACTCCTGGAGCATCTGGTGCTCCTGGAAGCTGACCGCCTCACGCTGGGCGGTGGCCAGGCGGGCCATGCGCTGCGCCGCCTGGAAGGCGTCCTGGACGGTCTGGAGAAGCTGCACCGGATCGGTCGGCTTGGGCAGGACGCGCAGCACCTCGCCGCGGTTCACGGCGTCGATGTACAGCTGGTGATCCTGGAGTGCGGTCATCAGGATCCGCAAGCAGGAAGGCTGCAGATCGCGGAGTCGGGCCAGCACCTGCAGGCCGTCTGCGTCGGGCAGATCGAAGTCGACGATCGCCGCGTCGAGAGGAATCCGTTCCGCGTACCCGATGGCCTGACGAACATCCTCGGCGAGAATGACGTCGTATTGCGCCCTCTCGAGGACACGGCCGACAGAGCGCCGGACGTAGGGTTCGTCGTCAACGACGAGAATGGTCGCGGTCAAGGGTGCCTCCGCACCCCCTCTGCATCGGCACCGCCATGCCGCACCTTGAGGCGTTTCACCGCGCCGAGAAACACCCTCGAGCCCGGTCCGGCCACGCGACGATCGCGCAACTGCTGGTCGACATCCCCATGTTCCGCGCAACGTCGTCCCGACGTGTCGGCGAGGGCAAGCTAGCCTTGCGTCTTCTGCTGTACCGGAGTGCCCATGCGCGTCCTGCTCGCCGACAAGCTGCCCGACCAAGCCCGCGTCCGCCTCGCCGCTGGCGGCATGGAGGTCCGCGCCGAGCCCGGCCTCAAGGGGGAGGCGCTCACCGCCCGCATGCGCGAGTTCGACCCCGAGGTCCTGGTCGTGCGCTCGACCAGGGTGACCGCCGCCGATCTCGCCGCCGCAGGCTCCCTGGCCCTGGTCGTCCGGGCCGGTGCCGGCGTGAACACCATCGACGTGAGCGCCGCCGCCTCCCACGGCGTGTACGTGTCCAACTGCCCGGGCAAGAACGCCGTCGCCGTGGCCGAGCTCACCCTCGGGCTCATCCTCGCGCTCGATCGGTCCATCCCCGACAACGTGACCGACCTGCGCGCCCACACCTGGAACAAGGGCCTGTACAGCAAGGCCGACGGCCTGCGCGGGCGCACGCTCGGCATCCTGGGCATGGGCCAGATCGGCATCGAGGTCGCGCGGCTGGGCAACGCCTTTGGCATGGAGGTCCTCGCCTGGTCCCGGAGCCTCACCACCGAGTCCGCCGCCCTGTACGGGGTCAAGCGCTACGACTCGCCCGAGGACGTCGCCCGCCGCAGCTCCGTGCTGTCGGTCCACCTGGCGCTGACGCCCGAGACCCGCGGCTTCGTCGGGGAGAGCATCTTCGCCGAGCTCAAGCCGGGTGCGCTGTTCATCAACACCTGCCGCTCCGAGGTCGTCGACGACAACGCCCTGCTCCGCGCCCTCAACGACCGCGGCATCCGCGCGGGCCTGGACGTGTTCAGCGACGAGCCCGCCGGCAAGAACGGCACCTTCGAGAACCTGATCGCCAGCCACCCGAGCGTGTACGGCACCCACCACATCGGCGCCTCCACCAACCAGGCCCAGCTCGCCGTCGCCGACGAGGCCTGCCGGATCATCGAGACCTACAAGGCCACCGGCCGGGTCCCCAACTGCGTGAACCTCACCCGTCCCTCACGCGCCGATCACGCACTCGTGGTACGCCACCTCGACCGCGTGGGCGTGCTCGCGAGCGTGCTCGCCACCCTGCGCAGCGAAGACCTGTCGGTGGGCGAGATGGAGAACCTGATCTTCGACGGAGAAGAGGCCGCGGTGGCGCGGATCCGCCTGCGCGGACGCCCCACGGAGGAGGCCCTCGCCGCCCTGTCCGCCCACGAGCACATCCTGTCCGTCACCTGCGTCCCCTCGAGCCCCCGGAGCGCCTGATGAGCCGCATCCACAACTTCAGCGCCGGCCCCGCCGTCCTGCCCGAGTCCGTCATCCAGGAGGCCCAGCAGGCCCTGTGGAACTTCCAGGACACTGGCCTGGGACTCGTCGAGATGTCCCATCGAAGCAAGGTCTTCGAGGCGGTCGCCGCCAGCGCCACCGAGCGCCTGGGACGCCTGCTGGGGGTCGGTGACACCCACCACATCCTGTTCCTGCAGGGCGGCGCCAGCAGCCAGTTCTTCATGGTACCGATGAACCTGCTCCGCGGCGGCACCGCGTCCTACGTGGACACCGGCGTGTGGTCGGCGAAGGCCATCAAGGAGGCCCAGCGCTTCGGCACGGTCGACGTGCCGTTCAGCAGCAAGTCCGCCGGCTATGACCGGGTGCCCATGGCCGGCAGCTGGGAGGACCGGGTGCCGTCCGACGCCGTCTACGTGCACTACACCAGCAACAACACCGTCGCCGGCACCCAGTTCCCCTACGTGCCCGACCTGGCGGTGCCCATGGTGGTCGACGCCAGCTCGGACATCCTCTCGCGTACCTGGGACGCCGCCGCCCACGACATCATCTACGCGGGGGCCCAGAAGAACCTGGGTCCGTCGGGCCTGACGCTGGTGGCGGTCAAGAAGGACCTGGTCGACCGCTTCGACCCCGACCTGCCCACGATGCTCCGCTACGGCACCCACATCGCCAAGGACTCGATGTTCAACACCCCGCCCACGTTCCCGATCTACGTGGTCGAGCGCGTGTGCAAGTGGATCGAGGACAACGGCGGACTCCCGGCGATGGAGGCCCGCAACCGCGCCCAGGCCGCCAAGGTCTACGCCGCGATCGACGGCACCGACTTCTGGTGTGGCAAGACGGCCGTCGACAGCCGCTCCATCATGAACCCGACGTTCACCACCGGATCGGACGAGCTGGACACGACCTTCTGGAAGTCCGCCGCCGAGCAGGGCCTGTCCGGACTCAAGGGCCACCGCTCCGTGGGCGGCCTGCGCGCCAGCATGTACAACGCCCTTCCCGACGCCGCTGTCGACGCCCTGGTCGACTTCATGGCCGAGTTCGAGCGCACCCACGGCTGAGCGAATAGACGCGCGCCAACATCACGGGGCACCGCCCCCAGGAGGCACACATGGCGGGTGACGACATCACCGACGAGGTCGAGGACATGGACGGCGACGACATCGTCGAGCTCACCGACGACGAGGGCAACAGCGTCGAGTTCGTCGTGCTGCTGGTCGTCGAGTTCGAGGGGGTCGAGTACGCCGCGCTCACGCCGGTCGACCAGCTCGAGGACGAGGAGAACGAGGAGCAGGACATCTACCTGTTCATCTACGAGGTCTTCGAGGAGGACGAGGGCATCGTGCAGAGCTTCTCCCCGATCGACGACGAGGAGACCTTCGAGAAGGTCCGCGAGTTCTGCTCGCAGCAGATCGAGGTCCTCGCGGGCTCGTAGCCGCCGGACGCGGTCTCGCTCGGCGGGGTAGACTGACGCGACGGAGGACGTCGTGTCGGTCGCGAACGAGCGCCACACCTACGCCGAGTACCTCGCGCTCGAGGCCGAGAGCGAGGAGAAGCACGAGTTCCTGGACGGCGAGATCGTCGCCATGTCCGGTGGAACGCCGGTGATCGAGACCTTCACCCGCCAGGACGACGGCAGCTGGACCTACCGCCGCCACGGCCCCGGCGACGCCTTCGCGCTGGACCCGATCGACGCGAAGATCGCGGTGGACGAGGTCTTTGCGGACGTGGAGTTCGAGTAGGCGGCCAGGAAGTCGCGTCGCTGCGGGCAGGGGAGTGGCGGGGGCGCGGTGATCCTGTGACGGGAAGTCGCGTTGCTGCGGGCAGGGGAGTGGCGGGGCGATGATCCTCTGACGGGAAGTCGCGTTGCTGCGGGC
>CALATR010000609.1 GCA_937891875.1 uncultured Pseudomonadota bacterium
CACTTGAGCCAGCCGGAGATGTAGACCAGCAGGGCAAAGCTGGCGCTGTGGGACTCCGGGAAGCCGTACTCGCCGAAGCCCTGGATCTGGTTGAAGATCTGCTGGGCGAACTCCATCGAGATGCCACGGGCGCGCATGCCCGTGACCAGCTTCTCCCCGAAGCCTTCGAGGTTCCCCTTCTTCCGCCAAGCGGCCATGGCCCGGCGCAGCCCGTCCGCCTCACCCGGGGTGAAGCCGCCGACCTCGACCGCCATCTTCATCACCTGCTCCTGGAAGAGCGGGACGCCGAGGGTGCGCTCCAACACGGGCTGAAGTGCCGGGTGAGCGTAGGTGATCGGCTCCTCGCCCCGCCGGCGGCGCAGGTAGGGGTGCACCATGCCGCCCTGGATGGGGCCAGGCCGCACGATGGCGACCTCGATGACCAGATCGTAGAAGCAGCGCGGCCGGAGGCGCGGCAGCATGGACTGCTGGGCGCGGGACTCGATCTGGAAGACGCCGATGGTGTCCGCCGCGCAGAACATGTCGTAGACGGCAGGATCCTCCGCGGGCACGGTGGCCAGGCTCAGGACCCGGCCCCAGTGGTCGCGGATGAAGTCGAAGGACTTGCGGATGGCCGTGAGCATGCCCAGGGCGAGACAGTCGACCTTCACGAAGCCCAGCGCCTCGATGTCGTACTTGTCCCACTGCACGACCGTGCGGTCCTGCATGGTCGCCGGCTCCACCGGAACGAGGTCCAGCAGGGTGTCCGCGGCGATGACGAACCCGCCGACGTGAATCGAGAGATGTCGAGGAAGACCCTCGATCTCCTCCGCAAGCTCCAGTGTGCCCCGCACCGTAGGGTCGTTGGGCTCCAGGCCCGCCTCCTCGACCAGGTCCTCGATGTCGACGTCCACTCCCGCCGACCAGCGATCGGTGCACTTCGCCAGCCGCCCGACCTGGTCGAGAGACAGGCCCATCACCTTGCCCACCTCCCGGATGGCCGAGCGTCCCCGGTACATGATGACCTCGTTCACCAGGGCGGCACGGTCGCGACCGTAGCGGTTGTAGACGTACTGGAGCACCTCCTCCCGCCGCTCGTGCTCGAAGTCGACGTCGATGTCCGGGGGCTCGCCCCGCTCCTCGCTGATGAAGCGCTCGAACAGGAGCGAGCTGCGGGCCGGATCGACCGCGGTGATGCCGATGGCGTAGCAGACGGCGGAGTTGGCCGCCGAGCCCCGTCCCTGGCACAGGATCCCCTGGCTGCGGGCGAAGCGCACGACGTCGTGCACCGTCAGGAAGTAGCTTGGGAAGTCCATCTTCTCGATGAGACCCAGCTCGTGCTCGCACTGCTGGCGGACCGTGGGGGGCACGTCCTCCCCGTAGCGATCGACCAGGCCCTCCTCGGTGAGCCTGCGCAGCCAGGACATGGCGCTGTAGCCCTCGGGCACGACCTCGCGGGGGTAGCGGTAGGCGAGCTCGGACAGGGAGAAGGTGCAGCGCTCGGCGATGGCGAGCGCGGCGTCGATGGCCTCGGGCAGATCGGCGAAGCGGGTGCGGGCCTCGCCCTCGGAGAGCAGGTGACGCTCGGTGTTGGCGGAGAGCTGACGGCCGGCCTCCTCCAGGGTGCAGCCGCGGCGGATGCAGGTGAGCACATCCGCCGCCCGTCGGCGCAGCCGGTCGTGGTAGAGCACGTCGTTGCTGGCGACCACGGGAACGTCGAGCCCACGGGCCAGCGCCAGCGCCTCCTGGGTAGCGCGGGCATCCGTGGGCGCGAGACGACGGAACAGCAGCACCCCGAGGCGCTCCCCGAACGCCTCGCGCAGGTCCTGCGCAGCGTCCAGCGTCCAACCAGGACGCAGGAGCAACGTCACGTTTCCGTGTTCCTCCAGCAGGGCCTCCGCCGGGAGCGAGGCCCGCCCCTTGGGCCGGCGATGGTGCGCCGTGGTCAGCCAGCGGCAGATCAGCGACCACCCGGACAGGTCCTCCGCCAGCGCCACCACCGCCCCGTGCCCCTCGATGGTGAGGGTCGCCCCGCTGATCAGGTGCAGCCCGGTGTCCCTGGCCTCCCGGTAGGCCTTGGGAAGCCCGTACACCCCGTCCCGATCCGTGATCGCCAGGTGCTCCACGCCCAGCGCCGCCGCGGTGGCGACCAGATCTTCGGGGAGCGACGCGCCCTGCAACAGGGAGTACGCCGACTGGCAGCACAGCTCGGCCCAGGCCATGCACTGAACTAATGTTCAGACACGACCCGGGCCAGCCGGATCTTCAGGGTCGGAGTCGACCTACTCGACGATGCGCGCCGCAGCGCAGATCGTGTCGATCTCCTCCTTCTCCTTGCCCTCACAGGTCTTGTACCGGGTGAGGCCGTAGAAGGCGCGCGGCGTGTTCTCGTCGTCCGCGACGAACTTCAGCATGTCGACCTTGTCGGTCCAGACGTGGCTGCCGGTCCACTGCACGCACTTCGTGATGTCCCGGCCCTTGGTCGGGTCCTCCTCGGACGGCACCTGCGCCTTGCAGTCGACGACCTCCATCTGCATGCCCTTGGTGCCGGGCTGCCACTGCACCCACTCGTCGGCGGTGTAGGTGCAGCCCTCCTCCGCCTCCAGGCCCTTCAGGCCGATGTAGTGGTAGTAGACGGTGTCGTCCTTGCCGAACATGCGGTCGGGGCTGATGGCGTTCAGCTCCTCGTCCGTGGGCGCGGTCTCCTGGTTGAGCGCCAGGAAGCGCGTGCCCTCCATGCAGTTCTCCCACAGCCAGACGCCGTCCTTGTCCTGCACGAACGGGTTCGTGCCGACGGGGTTGCTGTCCACGGTCTTCTGCCCGTTGAACAGGGTCATGTACTGGTCGTCGACGATGAGCTGGCACTTCTCGTCGCGGACGCGCACGGTCAGCAGGCCCTGGAGCTTGTTGCCAAGGAAGTTCTTGGACATCTTGTACCGCTCCATCATCTGCGGGTTGTCCTTGAACTTCTCCTTGGCCAGCTCCAGCTCCTTGGACACCGCGACCTGGGCCTCGGCGATGTCCTTGGACTCGAGCTCCTGACCCTCGGCGATCTCACGCAGCTTCTGGGCGTTGCACGCGCCCTCCTTCCAGGCCTCGAGCGAGAGGCACCAGTCGAAGAGCTTGGGCTCCTCCGCGCACTTGACCTCCTGGGTACCGACCACGCACTCGTAGGTGTGCATCTCGTAGGGAGAACCTACGGTATAGTCGACCATCAGGATGCCGTCCTCCTTGTAGAACTTCATCCGGGCGCGGGGGTTCTCCCGGTTCGTCCCGCCGGGCATGGCCTCCCACATCACCCACTGGGTGTCGGCGAGGGTACGGTTGGTGACGCCGCACTCGGGCTCCGGCGGCTTCGCGGGCTCACAGGCGACCAGGCCGATGGTCGCGACGCCGGCGAGGGCGGTGAAGAGGGGGAGGCGCATGGTGGGCTCCTGATCGCTGTCGACGCTCGTCGTGGGTCATTCCGGGGACCCCGGAGGGTACCAATCGAGGTCAGCAGACCACAAGTCAAGGCGACGTCGAGCCCGTCGAGGATTCGCGCGCGAAAATGACGGTTTGTCCGTAAATCCGCTCCGGTTGATCGAAGCGCCCATCGGGGCTAGGATCCCGCGCCCTCGGGGCCCTGCCCGCGTACGCAGGTCGCCCCAACACTGCATGGTGCGCGCATGTTGGACGGCATAGGCCGAACGGCGCACCCCACACACCCCATCAAGCGAGCGAGCGCGAATGCCCTTCGAAGTCGGCGAGAAGGCTGTCTACCCGGCGCACGGCGTCGGCGTCATCAAGGAGATCGAGAAGACCTTGATGGACGACACCGAGTACGAGTTCTACGTGCTCAAGATCCTCGACAACGGCATGACGATCCGCGTGCCCACGAACAACGCGGACGCCATCGGCATGCGGGAGATCATCCCGAAGTCCGCGGTCGAGAAGGTCTACGAGGTCCTGCGTGACCGCAAGAAGCCGGCCGACAAGCAGACCTGGAACCGGCGCTACCGCGAATACATGAACAAGATCAAGACGGGCGACCCCCTCGAGGTCGCCGCCGTCCTCCGCGATCTGGCCCTGCTCAAGAAGGAGAAGACCCTCTCCTTCGGCGAGCGGAAGATGTACGACCAGGCCCACGGCCTCATCGTGCAGGAAGTCGCCGTCGCCAAGGACGTCGACGAGAGCAAGATCAAGAAGGAGATCGACAAGATCTTCAGCAAGTAGGGCGCTCTCAGTCCTCGGCGGGACGCGACGGTCTTGCGGGAGTGGAGGGGCGGTCTCTGGTCGCTGGTCTCTGGTCTCTGGGCCCAGCACGGCGGAGCCACGTCCAGCAGTCCGGTGCACCCGATCCGTGCCGCAACTCCGAACCCCGGGAGTCGGCCTTCGGCCGCGCTGACGCCGCCCGTCGCGGATCAGGGCGCCCCGAAGCAACGCGTTGTTCGCCAGCAGCCCCCGTTCGAACAGGGCCCCAGAGACCAGCGACCAGAGACCGGCCCGCCACTCCCC
>CALATR010000610.1 GCA_937891875.1 uncultured Pseudomonadota bacterium
CCCGCCGGTGCGGGCCGTAGCCGGGTCCGGTGAGCACAACCTCCGCGGGGACCGTGCGCAGCACGCCGGGCAGCTCCACCGCGGGGAACCGCTCGGTGCCCTCGATGACCAGATCGAAGGTCTGGCCGAACGGGTAGTTCAGCGTCGCGCTCTCGGACGCCTCGTAGAACACCTGACCGGTGGACCCGAGCACCTGGCGATTCAAGACCACCGAGGACGACTCCGACCGGAGCAGGAGGGTGTCGCCGGCGTCCACCGTCTTCGGCGTGGGGCAGTCCGCCGTCGATCCCGGCGGAGGGTCGGTCACGACGATGGGGATGTCGTACGGGAGCGGGCCGCGGCCCGGCGGGGGGGAACCCCCGCAGGGCGGGTCCAGCGGCACGACGAAGTACGCGCGCAGGCTGCCGGTCTCGCGGACCCGCTCTCGCTCGTCCACGCTGCGACGGACCTTCCACTCCAGGAACGGCACGAGCTCGTCCAGGGCCGGGGCGACTTCGGTGACCTCGACCGCGTCGGACAGGAGCAGCTGCTGGTCCCCGGTGCGCACGACCAGGTCGCGCATGCCGACCCGTGCGGCGTTGGACGCAAAGAACGTCAGGGAGATGTCGGTCTCGGAGTGCACCCGGACGAATCCAGCCGTCACGTCGGGGTTGTGCCCGCCGCCATCCCACAGCTCGATGACGGTGCCGGGCTCCCAGTCCGTACCCTCGCCCGTGATCGCGCAGTCCACGTCCGCGCCCTGCGGGATGACCCGGCAGTCGATGCGCATGCGCACGACGTCGGCGTCCACGGTGAAGCCGTCGTGCAGCACCAGCTCGCCCATGGTTACGTCGCGGTGGCCGACGTCGGCGTCGGGAGCGACCCCCAGCAGGGCGGTCGCGTGGGTCGGATCGGTCACCACCAGGTCGAGCACATCGACCCCTTCGCCGAACAGCGGCCACTCCCGCTCCGACCAGTCGGTGCCGACGCCCTCCAGCTGGACGTGGACGATGGCGCCGCGGCCAGCACGCGCGGGCCGGATCGCGAAGGACTGGGGGATGACCCGCACGGCGCCGTAGCTCACGTCGGACCAGTCCCCGGCCGCCGCGGACACGTCACGCAGGCCCAGCTCGGCGTCGGGATCGACCTGCACGGTGGCAAACGCGTGCCAGGCATCCTGGTGCCAGACGTCGATCACCTCGAGGCCATCGCCGAGGTCGACCTCCAGATCCTCCGCCTCGAACGGACCATCTGCGGTGAGCAGCTCAAACGTGACCGTCTGCCCCTGACCCACGACCTCCGGGGACACCGCGAGCGCAGCGGACAGACCGGGCGGCGCCTGTTTGGCCGGGACGGGCTCGCACGAGGCGGCCAGCAGGATCATCGGCAGCAACACCCGGAACATCGAACCTCCCCCCGGACCTTCGACGATAGAGCGGCCGACCTGACATCGTCAACGACAACCCGGCCCGCAGCGGGCGTGACAAGCTCGGTCCAGCGGTCGGACTTGGTCGCCGGCCCTGCCTCCACGTTAGACGGCCCCTCCTTGGAGGGCTCATGCGCCGCGCCTTGCTTCTCGGCCTCTTGTTCGCCTGCCGCGGCGAGACTGGAGTCGATCCGCTGCCGGAGCCCGAGGATCCGCTCGCCGCGCTGGTCATCGAGACCCCAGCCCCGGCGACCTGGACCGCGGTCGGACGCGCCGAGGTGACGGGCACCTACGATAACGTCGAGGACGTGCGGATCAACGGCGAGGTCGCCACCACGACCGACACGGCCTTCTCCGGCGGCGTCGACCTGATCCGCGGCACGAACCTGGTCGAGGCGACCGGCACCAGCCCCGGCGGCACGACCTACGCGACCCACCACGCCGTCATCGCCGGCGACACCGGCAACCCCGAGCTCCCGGTCGAGGACGCCGCGCTCATCCGGGTCAACGAGCCCGGCCTGGACCGCATCAGCGCCCTGGCCTCCGGCCTCATCACGGGCGACATGATCGCCGGCCTGCTGGTCACCGGCGACCCCATCTACGAGCTCACCGGCGACCCGTCCGTGACCGTCACCCCCACGGCGTTCTCCCTGGGCGGCGTGGGCATGGACATCGACCCCGGCGAGGGCACCGCCAGGCTCGAGCTGACCCTGACCGACCTGTCCATCTCCGCGGACGTGTTCGGTCGCTACGGCAGCGGCTACGCCGAGCTCTCCCAGACCATCACCGCCGAGAAGGTCGTGGTGACCGGCACCCTGGGCGTCACGGTCGTCAACGGCAGGTTCCAGACCACCCTCACCGACGTCGACGTGGTCATCACCGGGTTCGGGCTCGACACCAGCAAGTGGCCCACCTGGCTGGTCGGCGAGCTGACCGATCTCGTGCTCACCGAGGTGGTGGAGGGCGCGCTCCGCCTGGCGATCACCGAGGTCCTCCCTCCGGTTCTGGACGAGCAGCTCAACTCCCTGGAGCTGTCCTTCGACGTCGAGCTCCTCGCCCGGCTGCTGTCCGTGGAGGCCGATCTCACCGGCGCCACCTTCGACCCGGACGGCCTGGCGGTGAACGTCGACCTCGGCGTCATGATCGACGGGGTCAACCCGGTCTCGGCGCCCGGCTACCTCGTCGCCCCGGACGCGACGCCCACGCCCGACCACACCTCCGATCTCGCCGTGGGCGTGGCCGACGACATGCTCAACCTGGCCACCTTCGAGGCCTGGCGCGCGGGCATGCTCACCTACCAGCTGTCCACCGAGGACGGCACCCTGCCCGGCTACGTGCTGGACGCGATCGGTGGCGCGCGCACCGGGATCGTCACCATCCGGGCAGACCTGCCGCCCACCATCGTCGAGGTCGACGGCACCCTGCGCGCCCAGGTCGGCGAGCTGTCCGTGCGGCTCGACACCATCGACGGGGCCAACGGCGAGTACGTCATCATGGCGGTCGGCGGGCACATCGACCTCGATCTGTCCGTGCAGGACGGCGTCATGAAGGTCGGATTCGGCGAGAAGGACCTGCGGATCACGGTCCGCGAGACCGACTGGTCGGGCTCGCTGGTCGAGGCGACCGAGCAGATCGAGGGGCTCCTGCCGCTGGACATCGCGCTGGGCCTGCTGGAGGACATCGAGATCCCCCTGCCGACCTTCGCGGGGCTGACGGTCAAGTCGGCCACGGTCAGCCGGGACGCGAGCACGGTGCACACCCTGGTGGGCGTCAGCCTGGAGCCGGCCCCGGAGTAGTCCGCCGCTACCTCGGGCCGGGCATCATCTCGTCGGCAGGCGGCAGGTCGGGTGCAGGCACCTTCGGCACGACAGAGCTCGAGGTCGTGCGCACCGGGCGGATCGGCCAGCGCAGCTGCCCCCACAGACGCACGGTGTCGTTGGGGATCCCGCGCCCGCCGAGCTCTTCGCGGTGGATGAAGCCGAGGCCCAGATCGACGCCGCCGGTGACGTTGCGCCAGGTTCCGCCCACATCGGCGATCAGCACGTCGCCGTTGTCGGACAGGGCCATGTTGTCGTCGAAGGTGCCGACCCGGACCGCCGCCTCGATGGCGCTGCGCTCGGCGTCGCTGCCCACGTCCTCGCCTACCGGGATCCAGTAGGAGACCTGGCCGGTGAGGCCCAGCTGCTGGGTGGGGTCGAAGGCGTCGGGCAGGTCGATGGTGGAGTCGCCGGGCTGGATGAAGAGCGTGGCCGCCTCGACCATGAGCGTGAGGCGGGAGACCCGGACCAGGGCGTCCACCTCGGCGGCGATCCGGTCGGTGGCGACGTCGTCGTTCCAGTAGGCCGACGCGGCGATGCCCAGGTCGACCCCGTCCTTCGCCTCGCCGTAGGTCAGGTAGGTCTCGCCCTTCGCGTACTCGATGCGCCCGGCGACCATGACGCCGTCGTTGTCGTCGGTGAACAGGTTGCCGCCGCCGTTGTAGACGCCGGCCTGGATGCGCACGCCCGCGTCCAGCTCGTAGTCGAGCAGCACGCCGAGGTCCTGGGACGGGCCGATCCAGGCGATGCCGACCGCGCGCTCCTGGAAGGTGAGCTGACGCGAGGACATCAGCCGCTCGCGGGCGAAGGGCACGCGCACCAGACCGAAGGAGGCGCGGGCGACGCCGGGGCCGAGCAGGGTGCTGCCCCGGGCATAGGCGTTGGCGAAGGCGAACTCCGGGCCGCTGCGACCCGCGGCGCGGACCGAGTCGTACGGGGCGGACAGGCCGAAGTCGAGCTGGAAGTCCAGCGCGCCCTTGTGACCCTCGAGCCCCACCCGCGCGCGGCGGATCGAGAAGCCCATGTCGTGCTCCGGATCGCCGTAGCCGGCGCCGTCCGCCTGATCGGCCTGGTCCTGGTCGAAGGCGGTGCCCCACATCTGGAGCTGGGCGATGGGGGTGATCTCGGCCTTGTTCCCGTCGTCTTCGCCGGCTTGGGCCGGGACGGCGGCGGCGAGGAACAGGAGGAGGGCTGCGCGCATGGGCACCTCGGCGGGGCCGCAGTCCACCACAGCGGGCCCGGATGCGCCACCCCCGCCCGGAGCGCCGGCCAGCGGGGTAGCATGCCCGCCACTGGAGCCAGCATGACCCGCCTGCTGCACGCGGCGTGGCTGCTCGCGGCCGTCCTCACCGCCAGCAGCTGCGTTCCCGACAACCCCGGCTTCGCCCGCGCCCGCGTCATCGAGCGCATGGATCAGGCGGTCGGTGGACCCAAGGCCGCCGCCCGGAAGGGCGACTTCATCCTGGAGAACGACCACTTCCGGGTCGCGATCCTGGCCAGCACCCAGGCGGACGGATCGCCGAGAAACAGCCTCGGCCCTGGTCTCTTCGGCGGAAGTCTGGTCGATGCCGACCTCCAGCGCGCCGATCCCCGCTTCACGGGCGGCAACGGTCGCGATCAGTTCGCAGAGCTGTTTCCGACCGTGAGCCTCAACGTCCCCGGCCCGACCGCGGAGGGCCAGGTCCGCATCGTCCACGACGGCAGCGACGGCGAGGCGGCCATCATCCGGGTCGAGTCCGAGGCGGTGCCGTTCCTCAACCTCCTCGCCGCGTTGTGGGCGCTGACCGACGTGCCCGACATGCGCATGGTCACCGACTACATCGCCGAGCCCGGCGTGCCCGGCCTGAAGATCCGCACCGCGGTCCGTGTCGGCCCCAGCGCGAACGTGACCGACTTCGGCGGAGAGTTCCCTGCCGGCCAGACCGTCACCGCCCACACCGAGCCCTACCCCCTGGTCGAGCGCGCCATCTCCGACGGCCTCATCACCGGCGACTTCTTCCTGTCCGGCGGCAGCCTGTCCGTGTTCGCCCCGGGCATGGGCTTCGACGAGGACGGGCTCGTCGCCCGGGCGGGCGAGGAGGGCATCAACAGCTTCTCCGAGCCCTTCCGCTTCCCCTGGCTCGCCAGCGTCGGCGACGGCGTCAGCTACGGCATGGTCGCGGTGGAGGGAGACCTCTTCGTGCCGCTCTTCACCAGCTCGCAGACGACCCTCGTGGGCGGCTCGGCCCAGGGAGATCCCGAGGCCGACGATCGCTTCCGCGACGGCGACATCTACACCTACGAGCGCTGGTTCTTCATCGGCCACGGCGACGCCGGCAGCATCCTCGACCAGATCATCACCACCCGGGGCACCCCCCACGGCGTCGTGCGCGGCCGGGTCACCGAGCAGTCCACCGGGCTCGCCCTCTCCGGCGTCGACGTCTTCGTGTTCGAGCCCGGCGCCGAGTACCCGATCAACCAGTGGCGGACCGACGTGCGCCTCGACGACGAGCTCCCCGACGGAAGCTTCGCCGGTCGCCTGCCCGTCGGCACCTGGGAGCTCCTGGTGCACGAGCGCGGCCGCCCCGACGGCGAGCGCGTCACCATCACCGTCGACGCGGACGCCGAGCTGGATCTGGCCCTGTTTGCCCCCCAACCTGGCCTGCTCTCGTTCACCCTCACCGACGAGACCGGCCAGGCGGTCCCCGGAAAGATCACCTTCATCCGGGCAGACGGCGAGACCGACCGCCACCCCGAGCTGGGCGACGGCTTCATCGCCGGAGATCCCGAGGCGGTCGTGTTCCCGCTCTACGGCCGGGGCGAGGTCATGCTGCCCGACGGCGAGTACATCGCGATCGCCAGCCGCGGCCTCGAGTACGAGATCGACGAGCGCGGCCCCTTCGTCATCGACGGCAGCCGCACCCAGCACCTCGACTTCATCGTCGAGCGCAGCGTCATGACCGAGGGCTGGGTCTCGGCCGACTTCCACGTGCACTCGAACCCCAGCCACGACTCGGGCGTCACCCTCGAGGACCGGGTCCGCTCGATGGCCTGCGAGGGGGTCGAGTTCTTCAGCAGCACGGACCACGACGTCATCACCGACTTCGCCCCCACGGTGCAGGCCCTGGGCATGGGGCCGTTCGTGCAGACCGCGGTCGGCGTCGAGACCACCACGGTCGAGCTGGGACACTACCTGACGTTCCCGCTCGAAGCCGACTTCTCGGCCGAGTCCGGCGGCGCGCTCGACTGGACGGGCCTGACCCCGAACGAGATCATGGGGACCCTTCGCCAGCAGGGGCGGGCGGGCGGCTACGACCCGATGGTCTTCGTCGGCCACCCGCGTGCCGGCATCCTCGGCTACTTCGACCAGTACGGGGTCAACCCCTACGGCGGCCGTCCCGGACGCGGCGGTGCCCCCGGCGAGCCCCTGGTGCAGACCCCCACCCTGGCGCTCACCAACCCGCTGCTCAACCGAGCCAACGCGGTCTTCGACTTCGACGCCATGGAGATCATGGCCACCAAGGAGATGTTCCGCATCCGCACGCCCACCGCGGTCGAGGCGGAGCGCTACGCCCGGTACGTCGAGTCCGGTGATCCCGCGGACGCGGTCACCATGGCCGACATCCTGGTCCGCTCCGACGAAGAGCAGCAGGACCTGATGGACGGGACCTACACCCTCGCCTGGGGTCACGAAGGGCAGCTCGACGACTGGTTCACCATGTTGAACCTTGGGTTTCGCTTCACCGCCCTCGCCAACTCCGACAGCCACTCCATGACCACGACCGAGGCGGGCTGCCCGCGCAACTTCGTCATGGCTGGCACCGACGACCCCGCCTTCCTCGACGACCAGGACATGGCCGACGCGGTCAAGGCGCACCGGGTCGTGGCCAGCTTCGGCCCCTTCGTCCAGCTGTTCATCGACGACGCGATCATCGGCGACGAGCTGGTGAGCGACGCCGAGACCCTGACCGCGACCGTGGACGTGCAGGCCCCCTCGTGGATGGACGTCGACCGCGTCGAGCTCTACGAGAACGGCACGCTGATCCACAGCTGGGCGGTCGAGGGCGACGATCCCGCGCGCTTCGAGGGCAGCGTCGAGCTCACCCCGAGCCGCGACAGCTGGTACGTCGCGGTCGTGGTCGGCGACGAGAGCCTGCGGCCCATCTTCACGCCGGTCGAGCGACCGATCATCGACCTGCAGGCCGTCGTCGTGGACGCGCTGGGCGGTGTGCCCGCGGTGTCGAGCTTCCTCGATCCGGCGGTCCCGTTGCCCGAGACCTTCCCGATCACGCCCTTCGCCGTCACCAACCCCATCTGGGTCGATCGTGCCGGCGACGGGTTCGATGCCCCCGGCGTCCCCGAGTGGCTCGTCGAGCCGGAGGCGCCGGAGGAGTAGACCGGGATCGCGGGCGCCACCGGAGGCCGGCAGAACCCGCGATGATCGGCTTTAGCCGAGGATCTTCTGCAGGGACAGGGCCAGGCCCACGTTGCTCACCTTGAGCTTGCCCATGGTGAACAGCATCATGCCGTTGGCCGGGTTGTCGAGGAGGGACTGGAAGTCCTCCTCCTCGCAGGTGACGACGCAGCCAGGCTCGTCGTGGGGGCCCTCGGAGACGCTGCCCGGGGCCGACGAGAGATCGACCGTCCAGGTGCCGGCACCCTCGATGTCGAACTGGTAGACGGCCTGGATGTCGTCCGCGAGGTCCGGGTGCTCCTTGAGCTTCTCGGGGAGCGTGTCGTTGAAGAAGCTGGCGACGTCGGACATGCGTGAACCTCCGCGTGAGGGGCCGAGGACGGCCCGGGGCCGCACGACATACCGGTCACGGATGCGGGGGTCAAGGCCCCCAAGCCTCAAGCCGCGGCCTCGAGGGCCTCCAGCAGGCCCGCCACGTCCGCCCCGCGCAGCTGGAACAGCCCCAGGCGCTGGGATGGGTGCCAGCCGTGCCAGTCGGAGCCGCCGGTCAGGAAGAGCCCGTGACGCTTCGCGGCCTGCTTGTAGAACTTGCGATCGGCGCGCTTGAGGGCGGGGCGCAGGCCCTCGAGACCTTGCAGTCCGGCCTCGACGAAGGCGTCGAGGTGGGCGAGCACCGCCTCCTTGGGCGGATGCGCCCAGCTGGTGACGCCGCCGAAGCCCCGGGCGATGCGGATGCACTCGGTGAAGGGCAGGTCCAGGCGGGGCACGTTCTCGTGGCTGGCGTAGCGGGCGAACGCGTCGCCGAGGTCGTCCGCGTGGCCGGCGTCGACCAGGGCGCGGGCCAGGTGCAGGCGGGTGAGCGCCAGGTGGCCGTCGCGGGCGGACTCCGGGGAGGAGGCCACGCCGGGCAGGGCGATGTTGTGGACCGCAGCGTCGTAGCGGCGGGCGCGGGCCTTGACCTGGTCGCTGCAGAAGTCGACAAAGCCTGCGGGCGGCTCGCCCGGGAAGTAGACCAGCAGGTGGAACTCGCGTCCGTCGTGGGTGCCGCTGATCTCGGCGCCGGCCAGCACGTGCAGGTCGCGGGTGCCGATGCGGTGCAGCCCCGGATCGACCGCGCCGATCAGGTCGTGGTCGGTGAGCGCCACCACCTGCAGACCGCCCTCGACCGCCCGTTCCAGCACCTCCTCCGGGGAGAATCGCCCGTCAGACCTGTCACTGTGCATGTGCAGGTCGAAGAGCTGGTTGCGCTGTGGAATCGGGCGCATTGCGCCTCCATCGCGGACTTCAGGCTAGGTCGCAGGAACTTGGTGTGTCAAGAGAGGAGCGGAAGTGAATTCGAGACGTGGCGAGAGCGTGTCGGGAGGGGAAGCCCCCACCATGACTCGTGTCGTGGTCATCGGACACCCTTCGATCCGCTGATGGTCCGGCTTTCCGGTCATGGCTTGTCACGGCTCGGGGATGCACCGGGGCCTACCTGTACCCGACGGCGACGTCAGCGCCGGGATCGTAGGAGCGGATGCGCCCGGCGAGATCCTCCAGGGGCTCGGCGGCGCCGCGCGCTTCCACGAGCATGTCACCGAGCAGATCTACGGGCGAATCCGTGGATGCGACCAGCACCCCGTCCGCGACCGCGTGCATGCGGTAGGCGCCGTCGCCGGTCGCAAAGCTGGCCTTGTCCGCCGCGTCCTGGCCGGTCAGCACGACCTCGAGGCGATCGCCCACCCGGCGAACCAGGGTGACGTACGCCTCCTCGTCGGTGTCGAATGCCGCCCAGACCCCGCCCCGCGCCGGGGTGAACGCCACGTCCAGCGGATGGTCGACCGGGCGTGGCTGCGGCTGCAGGGACCACAGACCGAGCCCGACCGTGACGATCGCGAGCAGCCCGACCCCCACCCACCAGCGGCCGGCGGCGGGAGGAGGAGGCAGACAGGCGGGCAGCTCGCCGTGCCCCTCGACGACTCCCCAGGGCTGGGCCCGGAGCTTGTGCCGCGCCTCCCCGGTGAGCGGTCCGAGCAGGCCCAGCTTCGACCAGCGCCCAGGCCCCTCGAGCAGCACCGCACGCACGTGTTCGGCCTTCGGACGTCCGATCTCGGCCGCCATGGTCAGTACCTCGATCCCGCGGGCGCCCTCGTCACCGTCCAACAACAGGATGTCGTCATCCAGGATCTGCGCGTGTCCACCCGCCTCCGCGGCGAGTGCCTCCAGGTGGGCCCGGGCGTCCGGGTGCAGCTGCACGGCCAGCACCCTGGCGCGGTCGCTCGGACGGGCGGCCCAGGCGGGCGGCACGAGCTCCTCCGAGGTGACGACCCCGGCCCGCACGAGGCGCACGGTGCGGTCGACCCGCGGGCAGGTCTGCACCCACTCCTGGTGACAGCCCTCGGCCACCTCGTCGAGCGGCGGGCTGTCGTGCACCGAGAGCGCCGCCAGACGCGTCAGCAGGCGATCGACCCGCTCCGGCGACCACGCGTCCAGCGGGAGCTCGTCCTGGATGGCGACCCGGCGGACCATCTCGCGCAGGCCGCCGCGGGCCTCCTCGAGCGCGATCCGGTCGACCTGGAGCTGGCCGGCGAGGGTGTCGAGCGGCCGTCCGTAGCCGTAGTGGTGACGGAACACGGCCCGGCCGAGGGGGCGCATGGCCTTGTCGAGGGCCTTCCGCCAGCGGTGCGACAGGGGCATCTCGATGTCCTGCGGCCACGGATCGCGCAGGGTCTGGCGACGCGCCCGGGCGACCAGGGCGCGGGTGTGGTGCACGGCCAGATCCTCGGCCCGGGTCAGCGGCGTGCCGGGGTCGAGGTGGAACAGCACGTGATCCCGGGCGTCGCGCAGGACCTCGGCGCGCGGACGCACCCGCAGCGCGGACAGGGTCCAGGCCACGCGCACGGTCAGCGCGGCCCAGCCATGCACGGCCACGTCGGGCGGAAGCGGCGACGACGAGATCGGGAGCGCCATGGGATCGGCGGGAGGGGAGGGAGGGGAGGGAGAGCGGGGAGGGAAGCAGATCCTAGCGCGGGAGGATCCGCTCGCCCAGCGGATCGTACAACCCGGACCCCTGAGCACGACGTGCGCAGCGGATCCGGAGATCCGTGCGCACGGCAGGAGGCGGCAAGCACGGGAGGGCGAGGGGCCCTCCCGCAGCTCATGCAGCCGATTCGGCTTCCTTGAGCGCTGGCGAGCCGCGGCTCGGGGCCACCGCGTCCGCGATCATGTCGTTGATGGTGGCGGCGGCCGCGACGGACGCGAGATCCTCATCGCCGTACATGGCGAGGTACTCCTCGTAGAGGACGTTGATGAGGTCGCCAAGGGAGGTGGAGAGGGTCTCGGTCTTCATGGGAAGCTCCAGATCGTGCTGGGTAGACGTTTGATCGGCCCATTTCTTCGAGACCTGAGGGTGATTCCTCCACCGCGGGTGCGCGGGCGCCTCGAGGGCCGCTGTGAAACGGTGCAAGAACGATGCCTGACGGCATCTTTGCCCAGGACGGGCCTCGAACCGTTTCACATCTGATCAGTAAGCTCCAACCGCCGCCTGGTTGGTCGGACGATGTCACAACATCTGTACGCCGTGTCCTGACTCACGATGTGCGGCGTCCCCGGCCTGACACAGCGTGATGAGCCTCACAGTCTCCACCCGGGTGCCAAGGAGCTCCCGGGCGCAGGCGGACGCGGTGGCGCCGGTGGTGACCACGTCGTCGACCAGCACCACGACGCCCTCGACCCCCCGGTCGCGAGCCCGGATTCGGCCCCGCAGGTTGTCCTGTCGGCCCCTGCGGGATGTCGCAGCCTGGCGGACACCCGGTGACACGTGGAGCAGCGGGCGGGCCCGACCGACCCTCGAGACCGACCCCAGCTCGGCCGCCAGCAAGGCCGGCAGATCGAACCCGCGCCGCAGCCGACGAGGCCAGGGAGACGGGATCCACGACACGGCTGTCGCGGTCAGCAGCCAGCCGAACACCTCGGGATCCTGGCAGGCGCGCTGGCGCAGGGTCCGCGCCAGCACGCTCGCGGTCCGGCGATCGGGCTTGCCCTTGGCCACCGCCACCGCCCGCCCGAGGCCGCTGTCGTAGACGTCCAGCACGCGCCCATCCGCCACGAAGTCGACCGGCTCACCGAGCGGTCGGAGCGCCCCCTCGCCCGTACACGACAGGCAGATCACCGGGCCAGGCCGATCGCAGCCCACACAGGTCCGAGTCCACATGCACCACACCCCCCGGACACCCGTAGGCATTCGGGGGGCGGACGTCGCGGAAATGCGCGGCCACTCTCCGTTTATTCAGGGAGAAGCAGCAGGATCAGTAGTCGAAGCTCTCGTGCTTGAAGACCTTGGCCTTGTCGTAGCTGCCGGCCTTCTCCTCGAAGCGCAGCACGGTCTCCTCGATCCACTTGTCGCGGGCCTCGTCGCTCTCGAAGGGCTCTTCGGACATGACCACGTCGAAGGTGCCCTCACCCTTGCAGCGGTCCGCCGTGTCCAGCTCCCACTCGTACTTGAGCTTGCCCAGCAGCTGGGGCTGGATCTGGTCCGGCCACTGCATGCCACCCTCGTCGAACGCGGCGACGTGCAGGTTGGCCCGGGTCTTTCCGTTCTTGCACTTCGCGACCTCGGTGACGGTCACGGCGTAGCGGTAGTGCTCGTCGAAGCGGTCCGGCCAGCGGTGCTGGGCGAACTGATCCGAGCCCTCCTCGTCACCCAGCGTGCGCAGGGTGATCCGGGACTGCTCGACCGCGCGGGCGGGGAGCTCGGGACCCAGCTTGCGGATGGCCTCGGCCGCCTTGCCGGCGATCTCCTTGTCCATGCCCTCCACCGAGCCGATGCCGGTGGTGTCGGCAAACGCGTTGACCAGGTAGGTCAGCTCCTCGGGGTCGTCGGTCTGGCTGGCGAGCTTGACCAGGGCGGGCAGGGCGTCCCCGCGGAGGTTGCGGGCGTAGACCTCCAGGACGTTGAAGAGGCGGGTGCGGTCCTTGCCCAGCTCCTCGTCCTCGATGGCGTCGGCGAGCAGCTTCTGGATGGGCTCGACCCGGCACTCGGCCAGACCGCGGTGCCAGCGGTCGGTCCAGAACTCCATGCCCATCTCGGCCTTGGCGGTCGCGAAGAACTTCTGGACGGGCTCGCTCTCGGCACACTGCTCCCCCAGCCAGGCCACGGTGCGGCTGCGCTGGTCGGGCTCGAGTCCCTTGAGCCAGGCGCGCAGGTCGGTATCCGCGCCCACCTCGATGGCAGCGAGGGCCGCCTTGTTGCCATCACCGCCGGCGAGCATGCGGGGAAGGGCCTTGGCGGCGGCCTTCTTCGCCTTCTCGGCATCGCACTCGGCGAGCTCGGTGAAGGTCTTGGCCACCTTCACGGGAGCCACGGTCTCGACGTCCTTGGCGAGCGCTCGAGCGTCGCAGGCGTCCTCGGCGTGGGCGGCGGGCGTCAGGGCGAGCAGGATCACGGGCAGCATGCGGGGGCCTCCGTCGCAGGGGGGCCGGGATAGCCGGCCTCGGCGCCCCCTTCAATGCTGTCACGTGCGGTCCGTATTCCGTCGCATGGCCGCGGGGACCGATCCGGTTACGCCCACCGCCATCCTTGTCCTGGAGGTTCCATGCTCCCGCCCATCCGCGTCGCTGTCACCGGTGCCGCCGGCAACATCGGCTACGCCCTGCTGTGGCGCATCGCGTCCGGCAGCTGCTTCGGCCCCGACCAGCCGGTCATCCTTCAGCTCCTCGAGATCCCGCCTGGAATGCCCCGTCTGGAGGGCGTCGTCATGGAGCTGCACGACTCGGCCTTCCCGCTCGTGCACGACATCGTCGCCACCAGCGACCCCAACGTGGCGTTCAAGGACGCGGATGCGTGCTTCCTCGTGGGTTCTCGCCCGCGCACGGCCGACATGGACCGCGCCGATCTGATCCGCGCCAACGGCCCGATCTTCACCGGCACCGGCAAGGCCATCAACGACCACGCCAAGAAGGACGTCCGGGTCCTCGTGGTCGGCAACCCCTGCAACACCAACGCTCTCATCGCCTGCGCCAGTGCGCCGGACCTCGATGACTCCTGCTTCAGCGCGATGACCCGCCTGGACCAGAACCGCGCCGCCGGCCAGCTGGCCCTGCGCAAGGGCGTGCCGGTCGCCAAGGTGCAGGACGTCTTCATCTGGGGCAACCACGCCGACACCATGTACCCGGACATCTCCCGGGCCACCGTCGACGGCACCCCCGCGACCGAGATCTACGACAGCTCCTGGATCCGCGGCGAGTTCCTGAAGACCGTCGCGACCCGCGGCAAGGCGATCATCAACGCCCGCGGCGCCAGCTCGGCGGCGTCGGCGGCCTCGGCAGCGGTCGACCACATGCAGGACTGGTGGATGGGCACCGACGGCCGCATCGTCAGCATGGCCATCCCCTCCAAGGGCTGGTACGGCGTGCCCGAGGGCCTGATGTTCTCCTTCCCGGTGGTGGTCGAGGGCGGCAAGATCCACGTCGTCGACGACCTCGAGGTGGACGACTTCGCCCGCCAGAAGATCCAGCAGAACGTGGACGCCCTCTCCGCCGAGCGCGACGCGGTCAAGGACCTCCTCTGAGGCTGGCCCCCGGGGACCACGTGCGGTAGCTTTCCGGCGCTCGAGAGAGCACGCGACGTGGTTCCCGACTCCGGTCGGGGCGGGCTCCGCTTCTGGGGAGCTCGAGGGAAGCCGGTGAGAATCCGGCGCGGTGCCGCCACCGTGAGCGGGTCATGCCTCATCACACAGCCACTGGGAATCTCCTGGGAAGGCGATGAGGACGAGGGCCCCGAGTCGGGAGACCTGCCCGTCGCGACCCGATCACCATCCTCGGACCAGGGATGCGGGCCCACGATGCGCGGCGCCGCCTGGCGTCGGGCTGGATGCGGGCTCACCGGCCCAGACCGAGGTCCCACACGAGGGACCCCATGACCCACCGCACCATCATCCTGCTCGCCGGCCTCGCCGGGCTCACCACCGCCTGCGGAGGAGACGACGACACCCTGTCGTCCGACCCGACCGACCCCACCCGGGAGTTCGACGTCGGACTGCCTGACGACGAGGACACCGACTGGCCCATCGACCGCACCGAGGACCCACCCATGGACGCCGTGCCCTTCGCGGGGGACTGGGTCGACGGCTGGGACAGCGCCCACGAGGTGTCCGACACCGACTGGACCATGGGCGACTCGCTGTTCGCCTTCGTCGAGGTCGACGCGGACGAGCGCCACATCATCGCCGAGAACGACGGGGACAACCCCTACTTCCCCGGCAAGTACTCCCGGTTCGACTGGACCGTGGTCGACGAGGTCACCTGGTTCTGCCAGACCGCCTTCGACGCGGACGACGCCGACGCCGCCCGCGCGGTCACCCCGGCCGACGACAGCGATCCGAGCACGGGGGGCTGCGGCGGCTTCGCCTGGTCGCGCCTGTACGCGCCCCTGCCCATCCGTGGCAGCTGGACCGACAACTGGGGCGGCGGGCACGTGGTGCGCGAGTGGGCGTGGTCGTCTGGCGACTCCCGCTTCGACATCAGCGCCTACGACGTCGACGGCGGCTGGATCGTCGCCCAGAACGCGTCCGACAACGCCTGGAACCCCGACCTGTGGTCCCGCTTCGAGTGGACGTTTGCCGGGGAGAAGCTCTACTTCTGCCAGGTTGCATTCGACGCCGAGACCGAGGCCGACGCCCTGAGCGCGGGCCCCGCGGACACGACCGATCCGTCCACCGGCGGGTGCGGCGGATTCGCGTGGTCGGAGCTGACCGCCGCCGAGTGACGGCCGCCCGGGCGGCTAGCCCAGCCACCACCGGGTGCCGCGGGTCTTGCCCGTGCGGTAGACGATGCCCATGTCTTCCAGGCGGACCAGGGCATCGCGGACGACCTTGTAGTCGATCTTCAGGTTGTCCGCGAGATCTGGCGCCTTGACGGGCGACTCCTTGGCCAGCACGTCGGCGAGATTTCCAAGATCCAGCTTGTCGTCCATGTCGACCCCCTCGGGCAGCATTGCCAGCATACCGGCAACGGGTCCCGCCAGGAGACGGCCCCGATGACAGGTGATTTCAGATCGCGCGACAGCGCGCTTGCTACGTCTGTTGTCGCGGATCGTTCACGACTTGTGTACGCGTACCCTTCACAGGCTCGTGACACGTTCTTTGTGGTGGATCCGGCGCCGGCGCGGATCGGGCGCCCGATCAGCCCGCGTCGGGACCGGTCCGCGGTACCACTTCGACCTTGCCCTCGCCCTGTACGATGCGGAAGCGGTGGCCGGCCGGTAGCGTGAACGTCTCCACGACGGGGGGCACGACCGGCCAGCGGATCTCGACCTCGGCCTCGCAGGCTGCGCCGAGTCCCGCATGCACCACGTGGGGGTTCTGGGCGCCGTAGTGGCCGTAGCCACCGCCCACCTCGAGGGTCTGGGTGACCTCCCCCGCCGTCACGCGCACTCGCGCCCCGACGGCACTGCGGTTGGTACCCTCCGCTCCCACCAGCTGGAGCTGCACGAAGTTGCCGGCGAGCCGATTCTCGAAGAGCCGGGTGACCGGGCGCTCGTAGCAGTCGTCGGCGCCGCCGCAGCGCGACCGGCTGTGCCCGACCACGATGTCCAGGTCGCCGTCCCGGTCGAAGTCGGCCACGGCCACGCCGTGGCTGCGGGTGTGCTCGAAGAAGTCCTCGGTCGCGACCGGGCTGAACTGGAGCGGCGCGTCCTGGTGCCACAGGAAGGAGCGCGTGCCGGGGTAGTCGGAGCTGCCGATGAACACGTCCGCCCAGCCGTCGTTGTCGAAGTTGACGAAGCTGTTGGTCATGTCGCCCTTGTCCCAGCC
>CALATR010000611.1 GCA_937891875.1 uncultured Pseudomonadota bacterium
AACGGGCGCGACCTGGACGTGCTGGGCGTCGCGATCTCCGGCAGCTGGTAGGTCGGTCCGTCGCCAGGGCGGCTAGACTGCCGCGGCATGCGAACGATCCTCCTCCTCACCGCACTCGCCGGCGCCTGCTCCCCGGCCGAGCTCGCGCCCCCGGTGGCCGAGGCCGGCGCGGACCTGTACGGCTTCGTCGGCCAGCCGATCCCCCTCGACGGCTCGCAGTCGACCGGCGCGTCCTTCCGCTGGGACACCGGCGACGGAGAGATCGTCGATGGCGTCCTCGTCGAGCACACCTACGCCGCCCCCGGGCGCTATGCCGCCGTGCTCGAGGTCACCGGAGAGGACGGCACGAGGCGCACCGACAGCGCCAGCGTGCTGATCACCCACCCGCCGGCGGCCGCCCCCCCCACCCGCAGCAGCGTGCTCGCCCTGGGCGGCAACGCCCTGTGGGCCTTGCTCCCCGACGCCGACACCCTCGTGCGCGTGCTGCCCGCGGGCGTCGTCGAGCGGCGCTTCCCCGTGTGCACCGGCGCGTCTTCGGTCGACGTGGGCACAGACCGCCTGGCGATCACCTGCCCCGAGCACGACCGGGTCTTCGTGATGGACCTGACGGCCAACTCCTGGACCTGGTCCTCGGTCACGGACTTTCCGCGTGGATCCAGGCCCATCGCGATCGCGTCCGCGCCGTCCGAGCAGGCTGCGGGAGGCCCGTGGGTGGTGGCGCTGGAGGGTACCGGCGAGCTCGCCTGGCTCGACGTCGACGGGCGCATCACCCGCACCGTGGCCGTGGGTGGTGATCCGCGCGGGCTCGCGGTCCTGCCGGGCGGGGATGCCGTCACCAGCCTGTTCCGCGCCGTCGGCGATCACAGCCGCCTGGTGCGGGTGAGCGAAGACGGCGCCACGACCGACATCGACCTCGCCTACGATCCTGGCCCCGACACCGACACCAACGCGCGCGGCGTGCCCCACCTGGTCGAGCGGCTGGCGGTGAGTCCCGACGGTCGCACCCTGTACGCGCCGGGCGTGCAGGCCAACACCGCGCGCGGTCCGTCCCGCGACGGCCTGTCGCTCACCTTCGAGACGACCCTGCGCGCCCACCTCTCCGTCGTCGATCTGACCGTGGACAGCGAGCTCGAAGGCCGGCGCAAGGTGTTCGACGACCAGGGCCGGGCGCTGGCCGTGGACGTCAGCCCCCGAGGCGACGTCGTGTGGACCGCCCACCCCGGCACCGGCGTCGTGCACGCCGTGGACGCCTTCACCGGCGCGGTCCGCGGGAGCATCCTCGGAGCGGGGAGGGGGATCGTCGGGCTGCGCCACAGTGCAGACGGCGACGCGCTCTTCGTGTTCGCGTGGCTCGATCGCCAGGTGCACGCGTACGACCTGACCGTCGATCCACCGGCCCGGATCTGGTCCGTCGACCTCCTCGACCGCGAGCCGGTGGACGCGCAGATCCTCCGGGGGAAGCAGCTCTTCTGGGAGGCGGGCGATCCGCGGATGGGCAGGTCGGGCTACATGGCCTGCGCACACTGCCACCCCGACGGCGACCAGGACGGGCTGGTGTGGGACTTCGGTGGGCGCGGCGAGGGCGTGCGCAACACCCTGTCCCTGCGCGGTCGTGCCGGCACGGGACATGGGCCCCTGCACTGGAGCGCCAACTTCGACGAGGTGCAGGACTTCGAGCACGACCTGCGCGGTCCGAACGCGGGCGCCGGCCTGCTGTCGGACGCCGACTTCGAGGCCACGGCCGATCCGCTCGGCGCGCCCAAGGCCGGGCTGTCCGACGAGCTGGATGCGCTGGCGGCGTACGTGTCGAGCCTGAAGACGACCCCGCGGTCACCGCTCGACGCGCCCGAGGGTGGGGAGGAGGCGTTCGCCGCGGCGGGCTGTCCCGAGTGCCACCCCGCGCCGACCTACACCGACTCGGGCGCCGCCCTGCACGACATCGGCACCCTCACTGCGGCCAGCGGCTCGCGCCTGGGAGGACCGCTCACCGGCCTCGACACGCCGACCCTGCTGGGCGCGTGGTCGACGCCGCCGTACCTGCACGATGGCTCAGCGGGCACGCTGCGGGAGGCCATCCAGGCCCACCAGGGGACCGACGGGCTCGACGACGCCCAGCTGGACCTGATCGTCGCCTTCGTGCAGAGTTTGTAGAGAGGTCAGCCCCGGGCGGGCTTCTCCCACTGATACTCGGGCTCGCCCAGGTGCTTCGCCGCCCAGCGACCCAGCACGAAGAGCAGGTCCGACAGGCGGTTGAGGTAGCGCAGGCAGCCCTCGCCGATGTCCTCCTCTGCGCCCATCAGGGTGTAGACCCGCCGCTCGGCCCGCCGGCAGACGGTGCGCGCCTGGTGGAGGAATGCGCCCACGGGCCCCCCGCCGGGGAGGATGAACTCCTGCAGCGGTCCGAGGTCCTCGTTCAGGCTGTCGATCCATGCTTCGAGCTGCGCCACGTCATCGTCACCCACTCGATACATGCCCTCCCAGCGACCCGCCGCCGGGGTTGCGAGGTCGCTACCGACGTTGAACAGGTCGTTCTGGATGCGCTTGAGAATGCGGTCGATCCGCCCGATGACGTCGGCTTCCGCGCCCGAGCGGCGGTTGAAGGTACGGGCAAGACCCAAGATGGTGTTGAGCTCGTCCACGGTGCCGTAGGCCTCGATGCGGACGTGGTCCTTGTCCACCTGGGTTCCGCCTACGAGGCGGGTCTTCCCGCGATCACCGGTGCGGGTGTAGACCTTCGTGATGCGCATGACGGGCGCTCCTGGAGCGGTGGTGTGAGTGGGGGGCGTTGATTACGGGTCGGCGACGCCGAGGGAGGGCACGTGCAACGTCAGGTGAGTCTGGGCAAGCTCAGGGGCCTGGATCCGGTGACGCTGGAAGTCACGATTACCGAAGCGCTCCGGCGCCCCATGGGGCAGCTGGACGCCGCTTCGCTCGTCGATCTGCTGGCCTTGGCCGAGCATGAGGAGCCTCCGGCGCGTCTACGCCGGGACCTCGCTCTGTTCAAGGAGAGGATCGAGCGGGAGATCTCCGATCTGCCCGACGGCCATGTGTGGCAGGAGTTCCTGGATGAGCTCGCCCGCCTGGACGCCGAACGGATCGCCGAGGGCACCCGGGAGCTGCTGTCGACCGTGGCCCGCGCGGAGGGCCGCGCTGCCGCCACCGCCGAGGCGCTCGCGCCACTCGAGGAGGTCTGGGAGGAGATCCCGGCCGAACCCTTCGAGATGAGCGGTCAGAAGCGCCGGGTCGAGAAGCACGAGGTCATGAACACCAGCGAGTCGATCACGAACCGCAAGGGCATCGGCATCGCGCGCGAGAAGCCGAAGAAGGCACGCCGCTCCGGTGGCGCGGTCCGCAGCGGCAGCGGCGGTGCCCCGAACCGGCGGGCGGCGCCGCGGGCGAACCCGGTCGACAAGGAGAAGCTCGACTTCCTCGTGCAGACCTGCCTCGAGCGGCTCAACCGCTACAAGGAGGCCGGCCTCGCCGAGAACATCCTGATCGTCGGCGTGCGCAAGAAGGCCGAAGAGCAGTTCCCGGGGACGTCCGGGCAGGATGTGCAGGCGGCGCTGAAGCACCTCGAGGACATCGGGCGGGCGAAGCGCTCCGCGGGTCGCTGGTTGATCAAGGGTCGCTGGGGCTGATCGCGAGATCGGGTCCGTCCTGACCGGCGCGGACGTCGACCCTGCGGCCGGCGACCTCGCGCGGTACGCTGTGTCGTGTTCTCGCTGTTCCTGCTGCTCGTGGGCCTCGTGGCCTGGGCGGTGCCGGTCGACGTGCCGGACGCCCAGGATGCGGTGTGGTCTGCGCCGGCCGCGCTGCATGGCTGGACGGTCGGGCCGGCGGGGCAGGGGGCCTACGTCAAGATCCGCCAGCAAGGCGGACTCCTGCGCCTCGAGGTCCGTGGTGACGACGGCGTGATCCGCGTTCGCACGGTGCCCTGGCCCACGACCCCGGCCCAGCGTGAGGACGTGATGGCGCTGGCCCGTAGCCTCCTTCGCGAGGGCCGCGATCCCGGGCTCACCGCCAAGGGCCCCACCCTCGCGCTGCCGGTCTCCTTGCCGGTCCCGTCCCGCGTCCCGACCAGGACCGAGCCCGTCAGGAGCCGCCCCGATCCTGTCACATCACCCGAGCCCGAGCCCGAGCGCGAGGTCGAGCCGGAGCCGGAGACCGGGATCGAGCCGGAGCCGGAGACCGGGATCGAGCCGGAGCCGGAGCCGGAGACCGAGATCGAGCCGGAGACCGACCCCGAGATCGAGACCGACGCCACCGACGCCACCGACGCCACCGACGCCACCGACGCTGTCGCCGCCGTCGACCCGCCCCCCGACCCCGAGCTCGACCTCACCTTCCTCCCCGTCGACCCCAATCCCGATCCCACCCCGGAGCCCTCTCCCCGCACCGTCCGCGGCTACGTCGGCGTGCTCGCGGGTGTCCAGGGCCGACCCTCCAACCCGGTCGCGATCGGTGTCGGCCCGGCCTTTCGCGGTGGCCTCCAGTTCGGCGTGGGCGTCGGTCGCGTCGAGGTCGGCGGGCGGGTAGTCACGACCACGCCGGGCACGCTCCAGCAGGGCGACAAGCACCACCTGCGCAGCACCGAGGGCGACCTCGAGCTGGCCCTGCACCCCTGGGCCATCGGCCCGCGGATCGGAGCGGTCGTCGCGGGAGCGCGTCGCGCCTTCGATCGCGACGGGGCCTCGGTCGCCGTGCACGGTCAGGGCAGTGGGGGCGCGCTCCTGGGTCTCGCCGTCCCCCTCGGCGAGCGGCTCGAGGCCCGCGGCACCGGCATGATCCTGCAGGACCTCGCCTGGACCACCCTGCAGGAGGGGCCGTCCGTGGGCGTGCTGCAGCGGACTCGCCTCACGCTGGACCTCGGACTCGTGGCCACGTTCGGCCGCGCGCGGGAGGTCCGGCGATGATCCGACTTCACGATCGACTGATCCGATTCGACCCCTGGCCGCACAGTTGGGATCGATGAGCAGCTCAGAGCCGACAGATGCCGAGCTGGTGCGGGGAGTCCTGGCGGATGACGACCGGGCCCGCAACCAGCTCATGGACCGCCACCTGCCCCAGGTGCTGCAGTGGTGCGCTCGGCTCGGAGGACCGCTCGTCGACCCCGAGGATGCCGCACAGGACGTGTTTATCGTTGTGTTGACCCGCATCGGCCAGCTGAGGGATCCGGAGTTGTTCCGGCCGTGGCTGTTTGGTGTGGTGCGTCGGGTGCTCGCCAAGCACCGACGCCGTGTGTGGCTCAAGCGCTGGGTGGGGGACGTGCCGGAAGGCGCGTTGCACCCCGGTCGCTCACCGGACGACATGGCGGCCTCCATCGAGGAGGGCCGTCAGGTGCACGAGGCGCTCGACGCCTTGCCCCGCATCCAGCGGGAAGCACTCGTCCTGTGTGACCTCGAGGGACACAGCGCCACGGAAGCGGCCGAGCTTCTCGGCGTTCCCAGTGGTACCGTGAAGAGCCGCCTGCGCCTGGGGCGTGCTCGCTTTCGCAAGGAGGCGGCCCGTCAGGGTCTCCACCTCGCTTGGAGCCTGCCATGAGCCGTGAGCTCGACCAGTTCGGAGATCTGACCCGCGCCCGCCGCTCTCGGGTGGACGCGGTCAGGCGGCGTATCGACCAGGCCGTTCCCACCGGGAGCGCCGTGGCCGGTGCGCTGGTGCGCATCCCCACGCCCGGGGAAGATGCCGTCGCTCGCGTGAAGGCTGCGGTGATCGCCAAGAATCCACGTCCGGTGTCCGGCCCCGCCTGGGGCCCCATGCTGGGCGCGGCTCTCGCCCTGCTGCTCGTCGCGGGTGGCGGCGGCGCGGCCTGGTGGGCCACCGCGTCCGGAGCCCTGGCCCCCGCGCCCGAGGCCGCGCCGACCATCGTCGAGCACGGTGGGGGCGCGCTCGTGGGTGCGGCGGACGTGGTCCGGACCCGCGAGGCGATCGTGCACGGCGTGACCGAGGATGATCACGTGGTCCGCGGGGTCGAGGGCACGATCGTCACCGGCGCGGCCGCATCCCGGACCACCTGTCTGGGCCCGTTCTCCGTGCACGAGGCCGATCGCACCGTCTGCAGCCCGGTCTCCGGCGCAGGCCTGCTCGCGCTGGCCGAGGCACGCCGGGAGGAAGGTGCTGCTGCCGAGGACGTGCTCGGCTGGCTCCAGCGCGCCTCGCTCCTGGTCGGCGACGGAGCCAGCGGGGAGGACGCCGCGGTCGTCGCCGAGGTCCAGGCGGCCCGGGTCGTCACCCTGCACGAGGCGGGGCAGACCGACGCGGCGCTCACCCTCGCCCAGCAGTTCCAGGCCAGCGGCTGGACCGAGCGTGCGGACGAAGTCGCCCGGGTGGGCGCGGCCATCGCCCTGACGCGCGAGGACTGCCCGACGGCGGTGCCCTTCCTGGTCACCCTCGCACCGGATGCCTTCGACGCCGCCCTGGCCCTCGCCAGCTGCTCGGAAGCGCACCGCACCGACGCCCTCGACCACGCCGAGCGCCTGGCCAGCACCGACGCCGAGCGCGCCGCGGTGGAGGCCCTTCGTTGAGGCTCTGGCTGCCCGCGCTGTGCCTGGTGGCGGTCCCCATGATGGGGGGCTGCCTGCAGCACGTCGACTTCGGCGTGGGCGGCCTCGATGACACCGGCTTCGACACGGACATCGACAGCGACAGCGACTCGGACAGCGACAGCGACTCGGACAGCGACAGCGACTCGGACAGCGACACCGACAGCGACACCGACAGCGACACGGTCCCGCCGCTGGACGGCTGGGACGAGGCGATCGACCTGCTGCCGGTGCCCACGGACGGCGCGCCGGGCGCGCTGACCCGCACGGTGGAGGCGTACAACAACACCGTCGTGCTCGCAGCCCAGGGGAGCGTGTGGTGGAGCGTCGACGGCGGCCTGCGCTGGACCCGGGTCACCGACCCCCTGCTCGACGGGCGGGAGGTCCACGCGGTGGCGCTGGTCGACGACTTCGAGGCCTTCTTCGCCACCAATGATGGCGTGCTGCACACCACCGACGCGGGCAAGACCTTCGCCGACAGCTCGAGCGGCCTCGCCGAGCGGCGGATCCTGCACGTCACGACGGATGGCAGCGACGTGTACGCGGTCGACAGCAGCTCGTCCGGTGACAACGTCTACAGCTGGAACGGCAGCGGCACCTGGGACGAGCTCGACGGCGCGGGACAGGCGACCCGGGTGGACCTCACCACCCGCAAGATCTGGGTGCTCGACCGCACGACCGGCTCGGTCCGCGTCTCCAACGACGGCGGCGACAGCTGGACGACCATGGCCATGCCTCCGGAGCAGCCCACGGAGATCGACGCCAGCTCCAATGGCACCGTGATCGTCGGACGCCTGGGTGCGGCCCGCAGCGCGGGCGGGGGCTGGCGCGCCATCAGCGCCCTGGCCGGACAGCAGGTCACCGACATCGACCACGACGGGATCGTCTGGTACATCAGCACCGCGTCGGGTGGCGTGTACCGCAGCGTCGACGACGGGCTCACCTTCCTGCCCGCCTCCACCGGCATGCCCCCCGGGCCCGCCCTGCGCGCCTACGGCCTGGCGATCGGCGACGACGAGGTCCTCTACGGAAGCCTCGGCGACGGCGCCTACCGCAGCGTCGACGACGGAGACAGCTGGTCGCTGGCCAGCGACGGACTCACCGGCCTCGCCGCTACGGACCTGCACGTCCACCGCGAGCAGGTCTACTCGGCCACCTCCCAGGCCCGGGTGTGGCGCTACCGGGGTGCAGCCTGGACCGGGCTCGAGGGCGGGCTCGAGAGCAAGCTGCGGGTGAACACGGTCGGCTCGACCGCCCGCGCCATCGTCGCCGGCACCGTCCAGGACGGCATCTGGCGCTCGACGGACAACGGCTCGTCGTGGAGTCCCGCCAGCGACGGCCTGCCCCAGCCCCAGGGGGTGCCCGGCGCCCAGGAGTACGCCTGCGCGCGGCTCGACGCGACCCAGAGCGGGGAGCTGTGGGTCGGCTTCGGCGGCTCCACCCAGGTGGACGAGGACGACGACATGATCGTCGCCGGCGGCGTCGCCTACAGCTCCGATGGCGGGGTCACCTGGCGGCGTCAGGTCGACGGCCTGCCCCACGCCGGACTCGACCTGTACGGCGACTTCACCTGGAAGCCCGTCACCCTGCTGCGCGCGTGGGACAGCGTGCGGCTGGCCCAGCTCGAGGGGGACGGCCTCTACCGCCTCGATCGTCCCTCCGGACGCTGGACCTGGGCGGGCGCCGGCCTCCCCGGTGGACCCGGCGGGGGCGCCCACGCGCGGGTGCTCGACGTCTCCCAGGATCCCACGACCGGCCGCCTGTGGGCCGCACTCGCCGTGACCTCCACCGGCCGCGGTGCGGTCGCCTGGTCCGACAGCGACGGGGCTTCCTGGAGCATCATCGACGAGGGCCTGCCGGTCGGGGTCGACGTCCAGGGCGTCGCCATCGCCGACGGCGCCGTCTTCGTCAGCCTGTCGCGCGCCGGGGCGGGCATCTGGCGCCTCGCCCCGGGCGATCGCTTCGTCCCGGTCTGGCGCGACCTCGCCGACCGCTACCGCCTCGTCGGCCCCCTGCGCTACTCGGTGGAGACCGACGCCCTGTGGAGCCACACCGACAAGGACGGACTCTTCAGGTTCGACCCCGTCTTCGAGTGAGCGAACCGCGCAGGCGCGCACAACGCCGGGCCAGCGCCCGAGATCTGGTTACCCGCACTCGTCACGGGAGCGTGGCGGAATGGCAGACGCGGTGGATTCAAAATCCACTGGCCGAGAGGTCTTGCGGGTTCGAGTCCCGCCGCTCCTATGCCACTTCAGACGGGGTCCTCGGCGAGAGCCGGCGGCCCCGTCGGTGTGTTCGGCGTCGCCGCCCCGCCCTAGTCCGACAACAACCACATCAGCCCCAGCCATCCGCCGATGACCACCACCACGGCGAACACCGACAGGCCGATCCTCGCGGCCAGGGGCATGTTGTTCATGTTGTCGACCTCGCGCTCGGCGGCGACGGCCTCGTTGGGCTTGCCGGCCTCGGCGTGCACGTTCATGGCGACCAGCCAGGAGCCCCGCGGGCGGCCCTCGTGCGGGTCGGTGCGGTAGATCGTGTCTGGGCTGTCCAGGTCGAGGCGGTTGGCGTGGCCCTCGCCGCAGCTGGCCCACAGGCTGCCCCGGCTGTCGATGGCGATGCCGCCGACGGTGCGGTCGTGGTAGCGCATCATGCCCAGATCGGTGCCACCCTCGTCGGCGAAGGCGGCCACGTAGGCGTCGCCGACCCGGGCCGCGAGGATGCGACCGGTGGGCGAGCGCGTCACCAGCGTGATCGGGTGCTCGAAGGAGAACAGCACCTGGCCCCGCCCCTCGATGGGCATGCGCGCCACGTGGGTGTCGCACGCGACCAGCACGTCCTCGCGGTCACTGGCGAGGTCGTAGACGGGATCGATGGACTGGCGGCTGACGCTGCCGCCGGACTCCGGGAAGAACAGCAGCACCCCGTCGGGGTAGGCGACCACGGGCACGTCGCCGGCGAAGGCGACCGCCACGGCGTCCTGGTTGTCGAGGGGAATGGAGCGCAGCTTCTTGTCGCCCTGGCCGATCCGGAGCACCCCGCCGGCGACCAGCGCCCAGTGCCCGTCGAGGGACGCGCCGAGCTTGCCGTTGGCCCCCAGGTTGTCGAGGCTCCAGCGCTCCTCGCCGCTGTCGTCGGCGAGGCCGCACATCCGACCGCCGTCCTCGAGCACGACGAACTCGCCGGGCAGGGCGACCACGTCCAGCACCTCGCCCTTGCGGCGGCTGCGCCAGGTCGGCGACTCGTTACGGGCGTCGTACGCCAGGATCTCCTGGCCCTCCCCGATGGCGGTGGTGTTTCCATCGGTGGACACGGCGAGCGGGCCGCCGGCAACCTCGGCTGACATGGGGGACCTCCGGGCGAGACCCCTGGGTAGTTCAGGCGTGTCGGCCGCGCCGCTCGGTCAGCACGCCTGTCCGCGCCGGGCCAGGTCGGTCCCGTTGCGGTCGAGCACGGCGGTGATGTCCTGCTGGCGGACCGGCTTGCTGATGTAGT
The DNA here is from genome assembly GCA_937891875.1 of uncultured Pseudomonadota bacterium. Taxonomy (GTDB): domain Bacteria; phylum Myxococcota_A; class UBA796; order UBA796; genus REDI01. The sequence goes on from CALATR010000611.1 coordinate 10,038, forward strand.
CGTCCATGCCGGCGTCTCGGCACTCGGCCTCGGCTTCGGGCCCGGCGAACGCGGTCATCGCGACCACCGTGACCTCACGCTGCGGACCGGCCAGGCCGCGGATCCGTCGGGTCGCCTCGTACCCGTCGACCTCGGGCATCGAGCAGTCCATGAACACGATGTCGTAGAGCCCGCTGCGGACGCGCTCGACGGCCTCCACGCCGCCGGACGCGGTGTCGACCCGCACCCCGACCCGCTGGAGCATCCGCTCGGCGATGAGCCTGTTGACGGGATTGTCGTCGACCACCAGCGCCCGGCGGATCCCATGATCGTTCCCGGGCCCGAGCTCCAGCTCGTCCACGACGACGGCGGGCTCGGCGGGCTCGACCTGCACGTGGAAGCGGAACACGCTGCCCACCCCGGGGGTGCTCTCGACGTGGATGTCGCCGCCCATGGCCAGGCACAGGCGCTTGCAGATCGCCAGTCCGAGGCCGGTGCCGCCATAGCGCCGGCTGGTGCTCTCGTCGGCCTGGGTGAACAGGGAGAAGATGTGCTCGGCCCGGTCGGGGGAGATGCCGATCCCGGTGTCGATCACCTCGACCCAGAGGCGGCTTGGCTCCTCCCAGGTGGCGCGCACGTGCACGGAGCCGCGGTCGGTGAACTTGATGGCGTTGCCGATCAGGTTCAGCAGGACCTGACGCAGCCGGCCCGGATCGCCGTGGAATGACTCGGGCACGGCGGGATCGATGCGGTAGTCGAGCGCGACCCTGCGGCCCACGGTGGCGCCCCGCAGCGTGTCCAGCGAGCCCTTGAGCAGCTCGCGGGTGTTGACCCGGGCGGTCTCCAGCACGACCTTGCCGGCCTCGAGCTTCGAGTAGTCCAGGATGTCGTTGATGATCAGGAGGAGCGCCTGGCTGGAGTTGTGGGCGATGCGCGCGAGCTCGTTCGCCTCGCCCTGCACGCCGGCCGAGAGCAGCAGCTCCAGCGTGCCCAGGACCCCGTTCATCGGCGTGCGGATCTCGTGCGACATGATGGCCAGGAACCTGCTCTTTGCGGCGCTCGCACGCTCCGCCGCGGCCTTCGCCTCCTCCAGCTCGTCGACCAGCTCCTGCAGCTGCTTGTTCGAGTTCAGCAGGGCCATCTTGCTCTGCTCCGACAGCATCTCCGACGTCCGCGCCACCTCGCGCCACTGGCGCACCGACCGGTCCGCGACGCGGAGGGCCTTCTGCAGGCGCTTGTTCTCGGCGCGCAGGCGCTCGAGCTCGTCGGAGCCGTCCGTCATGCGGCGCCGAGGAGGACGGTGATGCACGTCTCGTTGTGCAGCACCGAGGGCGTCCCTGGAGCATCGGGGGCGATCTCGCCGTATACGTACAGCCCGGCCATGCCGAGGGCGTCGGTGGTGCCGGGAAGGGCCTCCACCACGGTCGCGATCTCGTCCTCGGCACTGCTTCCGAGCACCCACTTGCGCGCGGCGCAGGAGAACAGGAAGGCGACCTCGGGGCGGCCGTCGAAGCCGGCCATCGCGTTGTGGATGGAGGTCAGCGTGCCCGAGAGGACGCCCGACTTGACGACCTCGGTCATGCTGACCCACGCGCCGCTGCCGACGCCGCCGGCCATGCGCAGCTCGCCGGTCTCCATGTCGGTGCCGAGCACCGCCCGCAGCTGCCACGGGCCGTTCGGGCCGTCCTCGGAGACGGCGATGGGGAAGGCGCCCAGCTGGCCGGACGGGACCTCGCCGTAGAACAGCGTGTAGACGTCGGTGGCGGGGCGGTCGTCGATGCGGTGCACGATGTGCCCGGCCGACTCGGTGATGCGGAAGGCCCTGCCCATGGGCTCCCACCCCGACCCGATGCCCCAGGTGGCCTGGATGTCGCCGCCCAGGAAGAGCAGGGGCAGGGAGTCGGACAAGAGCTCGGAGCCGCAGAACTCGTGGATGCGGGACTGGTTGCGGTGGTCGCCCGAGAGTCCGCCCAGGACCGGCACATCGGTCGTGGGCATGTGGGCGTTGATCCGCGCGAGCACCATCGAGGCGTCCGTGCTGGGAGCGAACGTCGTCAGCACGATCCGGGGCTTGTCGTCGGGGTCGATGGCGCCGAGGGCCTCGACCACGGCGGCCTCGGGATCCTCCGACAGGCGCCTGCCCACCCCCGCGGTGGCGGTGAGCTCGGCCCCGGCGAGCAGGGTCAGCACGATGGAGTCGTTGCGGTAGCCGCACTCCGACGACATCTCGCCGTCGCTGGTGCTGCCGATCAGCGGGAGGTCCGGCCAGGCCTCCGCGATGGCGTCGAGGACCAGCTGGTGGTCGTACTCGGCGCTCATGAACAGCATGCCGGCCTTCGGCGGCTCGCCAGCCAGCGCCTCCCGACACTGCGCGATCACCTCGGCGATCGCGTCCTCCTCGTCAACATCATCGCTGTGGCCGATCACCGCGCGCATCCAACCTCCACGGTCCTGCGGGGTAGATCGGACAGCGGGGGCTCGTCTTGAGCGGTGGCGGCTCCTGGGTGGCTGGCGCCTGCTAGAGTTCGTCGGTGGAGGGAGAGCGTGGAGAAGCCGAGCGCCGTGCAGACCGTGGGCATCTGCCTGCTCATCGGGGGGATCTTCGCCATCCTCACCTCGCTGGGCATCCTGGCCAGCACGGTGTGCCTGTGGCTGCCCGGGATCTTCGGGTTGGTGGCGGGGATCCTCGCCATCGTGAAGGCCTCGCGCCTGATGGGCGAGGGTGCCTACGGCTCGGGCATGCCCACGACGCCGGCAGTGATGCTCATCGTCAACGTCATCAACTTCGACATGATCGGGCTCGCCATGGGGATCATCACGCTGGTGATGAGCCAGGACCCCAAGGTGCGCAACTACCTCGAAGGCGTCGAGATCCTCGACTGATCAGCCCGGGCGCACCAGCAGGCCGTCGCGGGCGCCGCGGGCGAGCACCACCTTCCACGGGCCGGACGTGCCAGGGAAGGCGGCGGCGCACACCTCGGCGGAGATGGCGACCCCGTCGAGGGGATCGGCGCCGTCCCAGTCCTCGTCGGGCAGGCCGAGCAGGCGATACACGGGCTCTCCCTCGACCGGGCACGGGGTGTCGAGCTCGTCCGGGAACTCCGGGCCGAGGCCCATCAGCGCGGGGAGGGCGGCGTACAGCACCGAGTCTTCGGGACCGAGATCGTGCAGCCACTGACCGCGGCACCACGCCTTGAAGGTCTCCAGCGGAGGCCGATCTTCGCCCAGGTAGCGCGACCAGGCGCAGGCCCAGGCGAAGCCGCGGAAGCGGGGCAGGGCGGAGATGGTCGCGCCGACCGCCACCACGCCCTCCCAGGCGTCCGCCACGTCGATCGCAGCGTTCAGGGCGGCCTTGTCCCGCTCGCCGGCGTGGGGATGGGCAAGCACGGGCTCCCGCGCCTCGTCCGGATCCAGGTCCTCGAGACGGTCCCGCGCCGCGACGAAGAGCGCGTGCAGGAGCGTCACGTCGCCGGCTTGCGCCGCCTCGAGCGCCTCGCGGGCCTGGGTGAGCAGGGCGACCGGGTAGGGCCTGACGAGCTGGGTCACGGAGCCTCCGCCTCGGGCATACCGCGGGCAGCGACGCCGTGCTGCCCGGGCTAGGGGGGCGAACCGATCCGGAGGACGCCGTGTCCCTGCGCGACCAGCTCCTGGCCAAGGGCCTCGTCAGCAACAAGCGCGCGAAGAACATCGACCGCGAGCTCAAGCAGGAGCGCAAGAACAAGCAGTCGAAGCGCAAGAAGAAGAAGGTCGCCGCGCGCGAGGAGCAGGCGGCCGAAGAGGCGGCCGCAAAGGCGCTCCGCGAGGAGCGTCAGGCGATGCGCAGGCTCGCGGCAAAGGCTCAGGAAGAACTTCAGCGATCGACCCGAATCCGGAGCCTGATCCTCGGAAATCGGATTCGCGCCCGCGGGCGCGTGCCCTACTGGCACAAGACCCTGGACGGACCGGAGCTGCGGCGCATGGAGCTGCACGAGCGGGTCGCGTGGAAGCTCCGCGCCGGCGAGGCCGCCATCGTCGGCTACCGCCGCTCACCCATCGCTGAGCCCGAGTACTTCGTGGTCAACGCCGGCACGGCCCGCGAGCTGCGGGAGGTGGCGCCGGAGTGTGTGGTGACGTTCGTGACGGACACCGCGGGGATCAGCGCGCCGGAGGAGCGGTTCCTGGAGCCGGAGTGGGAGATCAGTCTGCGGCCGCACAGGGTGAGGGCGGCGAGTAGCGAGTAGCGAGT
>CALATR010000612.1 GCA_937891875.1 uncultured Pseudomonadota bacterium
AGGACTGGAGACTGGAGACTGGAGACTGGAGACCGAGCCTCCACTCCCCCGCTCGAAGCGACGCGACTCCCCGTGAGACCCCTCCCCGCTCGCAGCGACGCGACATCGCGCCAGACCCCTCCCCCCGATCCACCCCCGCAACCCATCGAAGCAGGATCTCCGAACACTTGTTAGAGGCCGTGGGCCGCTCGGAAGCCCCTCGCTCGGAGACCGCATGCAACGCCCAGTCGCCGCCCTGGTTCTCGTCCTTGCAGCCTGGGGCTGCGCTCCGTTCGAGCCGGACTTCACCGTCCGGCCCGGCGTGGAGACCGCGACCGTGCTCGATGGGGTGCCCGGCGCCTCCTACACCCTCTACAACCGGGACGACGAGGCGCTCGTCACCCTGGTCGCCGATGCGCAGGGCCAGGCCCACTTCGCCTACGTGCCCCCCGCTCACGCGGTCATCGAGACGGGTGAGGGCGCGCTCTTCGCCTTCCCGGACGGGGACGTGCTCCTGCCCGGCGAGTACGAGATCCGCTCCGAGGACGTCGATCCCGCGGAGCGGTCCGGCTGGTTCGAGGTGCTCTCCGTCGACTCTCCCGCGCCCGACGGCCTCTACGACAGCCAGGAGCTGGTCGGCATCGAGTTCTCCCCCCTCGGCGACCCCCCGGAGAACACCGAGCGCGGCTTCCAGTACCTGGAGATGCGCGACGGCGTGCTGCTGTCCGCCATGGTCCGCTTCCCCGACTCCCGGCTCTACGGCGACGGCCCCTGGCCCACGGTGGTCGAATACTCGGGCTATTCCCCGTCCAACCCCAACAACCCCGACAACGGCACCTTCATCGCCAACGCCATGGGCTTCGCCACCGTGTCGGTCAACATGCGTGGCTCGGGCTGCTCCGGCGGCGTGTTCGACGTGTTCAACCGGGCCCAGCACGCTGACGGCTACGACATCATCGAGATCGTCGCCCGCCAGGACTGGGTGCTGAACAACCGGGTGGGCATGGTCGGCCTGTCGTATCCAGGGATCTCCCAGCTCTACGTCGCCTCGACCAACCCGCCGTCCCTGGGTGCCATCGTGCCTCTGTCCGTCATCGCGGACGCGTGGGAGATGCAGTGGCCGGGCGGCATCTACAACAAGGGCTTCACCCGCCAGTGGGTCGAGCAGCGCGAGTCCGACAGCAAGGCGGGTGGCACGGACTGGGTGACCGCACGCATCGAGGGCGGCGACACCACCTGTGAGGACAACCTGAAGCTGTCCTCGCAGAACATCGACTTCGAGAGCTTCCTGCGCTCGCTGGAGATGCGGCCGGACCACAGCGACGATCGCGACCTGCGCGAGCTCGTCCGCGGCATCGAGGCGCCGGTGTTCCTTGGGGGGCAGTGGCAGGACGAGCAGACCGGCAGCCTGTTCGGCGGCATGGTCGACCACTTCGAGAGCAGCGCGGACGTGAAGTTCCTGCTCGCCAACGGCCGCCACCCCGACGGCTACGCTCCCGACGCCGTGTTCCGCTGGAACGAGTTCCTCGAGTTCCATCTGGCCGAGCGCGTGCCCGAGCTGCACCCCGGCATCAAGCTGTTCGGCGGCGGCGAGTTTGGCAAGCAGTTCCAGATGGAGGGGTACCGCTTCCCCGATGATCGCTTCGAAGGCATGGAATACGACGCGGCCCTCTCCGACTACCTGGCCGAGCCCGACGTCACCGTGCTCTTCGAGAACGGCGCGGGCTCCGAGGCCATCGGTGCCCCGGGAGCCAACTTCGAGGCCGACTTCTCCACCTGGCCCCCCGCGGGCGCGGAGCAGCGCGTCGAGTTCTGGGCCGACGCCGACGGCACCCTCGCCGACTCGGTGGGCGCCTCGGGGGTGGACGCCTGGCGCTTCGACCCCGACGCCGGCGACGAGGACTTCTTCGGCCCCCGCGGCTACGAGCTCATGCCCCGGCAGTGGGACATCGACTGGACCCGCTTCGCCGAGGGCGACGCGGTCTCCTACCTGACCCCGCCGTTCCAGCAGACCACCGTGCTCGCCGGCCCCGCGGTCGCCGAGCTGTGGGTCCGCACCGAGGAGGAGAGCGAGGTCCACGTACAGGTCACGCTCACCGAGGTCCGCCCCGACGGCAACGAGGTCCTCATTCAGTCGGGCTGGCTGCGGCTGGGACACCGCAAGGCCACCGTGCTGGATGATCTCCGCGTCGACCGCAGCTACGCCGCCGCGGACTTCGAGGCGGTGCCGCTCGGCGAGTTCGTCCGGGCAGACGTCGCGATCCATTCGTTCGCCCACCCGGTCCGCCAGGGCAGCCGCCTGCGCATGACCGTCAGCGCACCCGGCCGCGACCACGGCACCTGGCTGTTCGAGGCCCCGCCCTACGACACGCCGCCCACCTTCCACCTCGGCCGTGGCGGCGACCACCCGACCGCGCTGCGGATCTCGACCCTGTCCGGCCTCGACGTGCCCGAGGCGCTGCCCGACTGTACCGCCCTGCGCGGGCAGCCCTGCCGCGAGTACGTGCCGATCGCCAACACCGTCGTCGAGTGAGCGCCGCCCCCGAGTGATGGGCTTTCAGGCGGGCAAGCGGTGCGACGGTTGCGGTCCGCCCCTCCGTCTGCGATACACGGCGGGCTCGGAGGCACCGACATGGCGAGGACGATCGAGGAGCTGGACCCGCTGTCCGCCTGGGACTGGGACGAGGAGCCCGTCGCCGGGATGGTGGAGGTCGGCGGCCTGATCAACGAGACCTGGGGCGTGATGGTCGGCGAGGAGCCGGTCGCGGTGCTGCAGAAGCTCAACACCCACATCTTCGACCCCGAAGTCCACTTCGACATCGACGCCATCACCGAGCGTCTGGCCCTGCGCGGCCGGCAGACCCCCCGCCTGCTCCGGACCCGCGATGGGGGCCTGTGGCACACCGACGTCGAAGGTGGCGTGTGGCGCTGCCTGTCCTGGGTCGGCGAGTACAGCCTCGACCAGGTGACCGACCCCCGCCAGGTCGAGAGCGCGGGCTTCCTGCTGGGTCGCTTCCACGCCGCCCTGTTCGACCTCGACCACCGCTTCCACTTCCAGCGCCTGGGCATCCACGACACCGTGCGCCACATGACCGGCCTGCAGTCCGTGCTGGTCACCCACCGCAACCACCGCCTGCGGCGAAAGGTGGGGTTGATCGCCGATCAGGTCTGGGATCAGTGGCAGCTGTGGGACGGGCCGACGGACCTGCCCCAGCGGATCATCCACGGCGATCCGAAGATCTCGAACGTGCGCTTCACCGGGGACGACGCGGTGGCGCTCATCGATCTCGACACCCTGCAGTACGGCACGCTGGACGCCGAGCTGGGCGACGCGCTGCGCAGCTGGTGCAACCCCACCACCGAGGACGACCCCACCCCGCGCTTCGACGTCGACCTCTTCGAGGCGTCGATGCGCGGCTACGTGCGCGCGACCCGCGGGCTCCCGCTCACCCGGGCCGAGTGGCGCAGCGTCGTGCCCGGCATCGAGCGGATCAGCCTGGAGCTGGCCGCGCGCTTCCTCAAGGACGCGCTCGAGGAGTCGTACTTCGGCTGGGACCTCTCCTACGGCACCGCCGGCGACCACAACTACGCCCGGGGCGCGGCCATGGCCGAGCTCGCCCTGGCGGTCCATCACGGGGCGGACGAGGCCGAGGCACG
>CALATR010000613.1 GCA_937891875.1 uncultured Pseudomonadota bacterium
CCCACGCTCACCAGGACAAGATGGGCGGCATCGGCGCGGCGCGGGAGGCGGGGATCCCGACCTTCGCCCTCGTGCAGAGCAACGCGGTCGCCGCGGAGCGGGATCTCGTGCCCGCCGAGTACGCGCTGGTGCTCGAGGAAGGCGAGGGTGCGCCTCTCGCAGATGGAGCGGTCGAGCTTTATTTTCCCGGGGCGGGCCACACGGACGACAACCTGGTGGTGTGGGTGCCCGAGGCGCGGGTGCTGCACGGCGGGTGCCTGATCCGCGGCGCGGCCTCGAAGGATCTCGGCAACACCGCCGATGGTGACGTCGGCGCGTGGGACACCAGCGTGGAGCGGGTGCAGGCCCGCTTCCCGGATGCCGCCATGGTCGTGCCCAGCCACGCGCCGGTGGGCGGCCCCGACCTCCTCGCGCACACGATCGAGCTCGTGCACGCCCACGAGGAGTGAGGGCCGCTCCGCCGGCAGTTCGTCGCACACGCCGCGAGTGCGTTAGACGCGCCGGGTTCGAGAGGAACAGGAGATCGCCAGCAGGCGTCAGCGTGCGGGAGGAAAGTCCGGGCTCCACAGGGCAGGGTGCCGGGTAACGCCCGGTCGGGGTGACCCGAAGGCAAGTGCAGCAGAGAGCAGACCGCCAGACCCACGGGTCTCCGCCGGCTCCCAGGACCCATCCCCGCAGTGCGAGGCACGGGGCCTGGAGGAGGGCGGGGGGTGCGAACCCCGGTGAGGTTGAAAGGGTGCGGTAAAAGCGCACCGGCGTCCCTGGTGACAGGGGCGGCCAGGCAAACCCCACTCGGAGCAAGGCCTAATAGGAGAGCGCTCGAGGGCTGCCCGCCCGAAGCTCTCGGGTTGGCCGCTCGAGGCCGTCGGCAACGGCGGTCCCAGATGAATGATCTCCACCCCCGGACGGCGACGAAAGGGGGCACAGGACCCGGCTTACGAGCCTCTCGAACCGACCCCGCCCCCGCAAGGAGGCGGGGTCGCCTGCGTGCGGTACGCTCCCGGTCTGCCTCGGAGGCCCCCTGTGCCGCTCCCGGATCCCCGCTGGATCGACTGGCTCGCCCTGCCCGCCGCCGAAGGGTGGCCGCGGGTGAAAGAGCGCCGAGATGCGCCGCTCTCGCCCGGTGGTCGCTGCCGCCTGACCCTGTTCGAGTCGGTCGATGGCGGTCGCCCCCACCCGCGCCTGCGCCTGTCGCTGCCCCCCGCGGTCGATCCGGGACCTCCAGGCCCGCTCTTCGTCGCCCACCCGGTGCCCTCCGACGCCGACAGCTTCCGCGACGCGGTCGAGCGCGCCATGACCGAGCATGCCCACGTGCTCGCCGCGAGCGATCTCGCTCTGGACGAGGTGCACCCCCAGAGCCGCCAGTTCTTCCGGGCCTCCATCCGCGGCCAGCGTCACGCGAGCTTCTTCGCCGAGGCCGAGTCCGCCCTGCACGCACACAGTGCCAGCTGGGATCCCGCCGAGCGGGAGCGCGCCGAGTACCATCTGCACGCCCTGCGCGACCGGGCGCTGGTCGGCGAGCACGCCTTCGATGACCACGACACCGGCACCTACCACAGCTACGGCAAGGACGAGCCCTTCGTGCACGTGCTCGAGGACCTGCTCGACACGGTGCCCGAGGCCGGCTCCGACGCGTTCGAGCTGCTCCCGCCCGAGCAGCAGCAGGCCGTGCGCGCCCAGCGCCGCCAGTGCCAGGCCCACCTCGACCACCTGATGCGCTTCAAGTACGCCCAGCACGGGGTCGACGAGCAGGACATCGAGCGCAGCACCGGCGGTCGCCTCATCCACCGCACCCATCGCCAGGTGCTCACCGTCGAGCGCGACGAGCACGCGGTCACCCCCAGCCTGGTCCTGCTCCGCATCCAGCCCGACGCCGAGCATCCCCACGCCGGCGCCTGGGTCTACCGCGACGGCGACGTACTGCGGCGCAAGGACGGCTCCGAGGTGCGGGTCGACGAGGCCCTGCTTCGCCGCATCGAGGTCGCGCCGGACGAGGTCACCCTGGAGCGCCACCCCGACGGCCCGCTCCTGCGCCCGGGCATCGCCTTCGACTGGGATCGGGACGGGCTGCTGGGCCGCTCGCCCATCGACTGGGTGTCCTGGGCCGGCCACTGCGACCTCAAGGCGGTGCAGGAGGCGCTCGGACTGACCCTGACCGGACCGGATCGCGGGGTCGCCGTGCACGAGCACCGCACCGACACCGGTCTCACCCACGTCTTCACCCGCGACCGCCTGCTCGAGATCCTCACGGCACTCCTGGAGTGTGGCAGCATCTACCAGCCTTTTGACGGCTCCGAGATCGTGCGGCGAGGGATCACGAACTTCGGGGGCGCCCGCAACGACAGCCTCCCCGATCGGCTGCAGCTCCAGGGGCACGGACCCGGACGCAGCTTCCGCTGGCCCCTCGAGCGACGCCAGGACGCCTTCCGTCTGACCGCCCTCGACGGAGCCGACGGTCCGACCGACGACCTGTTCCGCCGCTACGTCGCCGACGGAGACGCGCTCACCCTGGTCGAGAACGCGCGCTTCCAGGACACCGTCGAGGGCGACTACAACATCATCGACGTCAGCGGGCGGCGGATCTCGGTCGAGGGGCGCGACCACGGCTTCGACCCGGTGACCGGGGCGCACACGCGCCAGATCCGCAGGTTCGAGCTCGATCTCGCCAGGGAAACCGGCCGCAGCCTCCTGGGCGTGCACCTGCACGATGCCCCCGCCCGCGAGCTGTACCGGGTGTGGCTCGACCACGAGCAGCCTGCGATCGTCTGCGTGCTGGAGCGCCACGAGCGCGAGGGCGAGTTCTTCGTGGTCCGCGAGATCGCGGAGCGCAACGTGGTCATCCCGCTGGTCTCCCCGGTCCGGGCGACCCTCTCCCGCGAGATGGGCTCCGACGATCCCGGTGCCTTCCAGACCCTGCTCGAGGCCGCCCTGCGCCGCGGCGAGGGGATCGTCGCCGACACGGACGCCCAGGCTCCGGTCTGGAACGGCGTCGTCACCCACCTGTCCGTCGAGCGCGAGGCCGCCGATCCGGACACTCGGGTCGAGCGCTGGCGGGTCGATCTCACCGCCCGCTTCGGCAAGGCGCGCCTGCGCTGGCTCGTCCGCCGCGACCCGACCGGCCGCCCCGAGGCCTACGCGGCGCTCGACAACCCCGGCCGCGTCCAGAGCCCCGACTTCCTGTGGCAGGACTTCCCCGACGTCGCCAGCAAGGGCCGGGAGCGAGGCACGTGGATCGTCAACCGCACCATGGTCGAGCGGAGCATGGTCGAGCTGCGCCCCGACAGCACCGTGCCCGGCGGGACCTACGTGCACGACGAGCACGTGAAGAACCTCGCCGAGCTGCTGTGGTGCGGCCTGTCCGGGCGGACGTACACCGTCGTGCACGGCAACAAGCGGTATGGCTTCAAGGACGAGCGGACCTGGAAGCAGGCGATCGAGGCGGCAGATCGGGCACGGGAGGCCCTGGTGGCGAGCCGGGGGGCGCCCGTGGTGTAGGGAGGGCGTCTGGGACCAGACAATCGGCCGGGCAGGCGCTACCCTCGGGTCCTGGGAGGGCGAATGAGGTCGTTGCTGGTGGTGTTGGTGCTTGGCGGGTGCGCCCCATCGGGCGGCGATCCCTGGTCCGGGCAGGGGGACGATCCCGAGACGGTCGAGCCGCGCTACCCCTTTGAGCCGGTCGGCCACTGGTGGATGACCGAGGAGCTGCTCGTCCTGCGCAACGGCGAGGAGCAGCACCGGACCTTCCCCTTCACCGAGGTCGAGGAGGAGCCGCTCGACGGCGAGGACTGCGTGCGCACGACCGTGTACACGCCCGAGATGCGGATGAGCGCGGAGCGGACCGGCTTCCTCCGGTTCACCAGCCGGCTGACCGAGGAGGGCTGCGACGTCGGGATGTCGAACGAGTACGGCACCTTCGACTTCGGGTGGGTGTTCCGGCAGGACGTCCTGGTCCTCGAAGGCGTGGGGATCACCGCGAGCTGCGAGCTCGATGACGAGGCGCTGTACTGCGTGCACAGCGATGGGTCGGAGCGGTGGTACGCGAGGGACGAGGGGTAGGTGGGGTCCGGGTGACGGGCTCTGGGTCAGGACCTCGGCAGGACGCGCGTCGGGGACTGCCCTCACCACGAAGGCACGGAGGCGCGGAGGGCCACGGAGGGGGGAGTGGCGGGCAGTGAGGGAGTTGGTTGGTCGAACGCCGGTTTTCACCACGGAGGAGCGGAGGGCCGGAGGTCTGACGGAGGGGGGCTTGGCGGGGCGTGGACCGGCGGGCTTGCCCTGGGGTTGGATGGCCTTGAAGGGGAGCTTCCGGACGGGGGCGGTCCTCTCGGTTGGAACGGCGGGTTGGCTGTCGTCGGGCCTTCCGCTCCCCTCTCCGTGGACTCTGCTTCTCCGAAACCTCCCAATCCAAGCTCGATCTACTCGTAGCATCCGCAGCCCACGCCTCCCGCTTCGAGTGCCTCCTGTTCGGCCCTCATCGAGCTCTCGGCCAGCGCCCTGGGCGTCGCGCGCAGCTCGCGTAGCGAGCACCGCTGCCGTTCCGCGGAACGACCACCCGCAAGCGCGCCCTAGGCGTCGCGCGCAGGGGGCGCGAACGCGCCCCCGCTGCCGACCGAGTGGAGGTAGGAAATGCAAGCGCGCCATAGGCGTCGCGCGCAGCTCGCGTAGCGAGCGAAGCTAAAGCGGTAGGCCCGCCAGGACTCGAACCTGGGACACTCCGGGTATGAGCCGGGTGCTCTGACCAACTGAGCTACAGGCCCTCGGGAAGCGCGCATAACCGGGTAGACTGATCGGCATGACCGAACTCGAACTGATCACGGCGGTCGGTGCCCACGACGCCGTCCTCGACGACCTGGACAAGCAGATCGCCGCCCAGGAGGCGCGGGTACCCGATGGGGAGTCCGCCCGGGCGACCGCGGAGGCGGCCCTCGCACGGGCCAAGGCGGCGGTCGCGGCCAGCAAGGAGGTCGAGCGCGAGCTGTCTCGGGAGGTCGCTCGCTACGAGCAGCGGCGGTCGACGGCGACCCGGGCGCTCGAGCACGGCCACGGGGACCCGGACGCTGCAGAGCGCCAGATCGCCCAGTGTACCGAGATCCTGGACGAGCTCGAGACCAGGCAGCTGGTGCAGATGGAGACCACCGAGGCGGCCCAGGGAGACGTGGCCGAGGCGGAAGCACAGATCGCTGCAGCCGACGAGGTCATCGCCCGCGCCAAGGCCGAGGCGCCGCCGATCCTGGCCGATCTCAACGGTCGCCGGGCGGCGGAGCAAGGCGATCGCGATGCCGTCTGGGACGAGCTTCCTGCCGAGGTCCGCAACCGCTACATCCTGCTGCGCAAGAAGCGGCGGACCGCGGTCTCGCTCATGGTCGATGGCTACTGCAGCGCCTGCCGCAAGAAGGTCCCCCTCGCGGAGGGCGCTGACGTGCGCAAGGGGCTCGTGCGCTCCTGCTCCAGCTGCGGCCGCTACCTGGTGCTGCCGATCGAGGCGCCGGCCTGAGGCTTGTGTCTTCCCGTCAGTCCCCGAACCAGTCGGGGTTGTGGCTGCTGACCGTGCCGTCGGGGTTGAACTCGAACGTGCCGGCCTTCATCGGCTTGCCCGCCAGGGTGAAGTCCTCGGCGTAGATGACGGCGGTGTCCAGGGTGCCGTCGTCACGAAGCGTGAAGTCGGTCTCGGCGGGCAGGGTGATGGACCCGAAGGTGTGGGCCTCGCGCAAGGCGCAGCCGCCGAGCGAGCCGTCGGGAGTCAGGTGGGCCCAGGTGCCGCAGGGCACGCCGCCGAGGGTGAGCTGCTCCTGCTTGGGCACCAGCATGTCGGCGTTGAGGTTCGTGATCGTGCCGGTCGTGTAGTGCAGGCCGATCCAGCTGGGCTCGATCGTGTAGCCGCCCTTCTGCACCTGGGCGGTCGTCTCGCAGCCCCAGCTGTCGTCGTAGACGTGCACGGTGTTGCCGCACGGGATCCCTGCGACCTCGGCCGGTCCCTCCCGGGTGATGCTGGTGCCGATGGTCTCGCCGGACAGCTCGTTGATGATGGGCGCCTGCTCGCCAGGCACACCCGCCAGGACTGCGGCGCCGTCGGCGAAGATTCCGGTCGAATCAGACTTCTCGGTCTCGGTGGCGTCAGGCGTGTCGGGGGCGTCGGGCGCTACGACGTCGCCGTCCACGGGCTCGCCGGGGCGGAAGTCGGGATCTGCAGGGGCAACGGGGAAGCAACAGCCGCCGAGGAAGCAGGCGGCGAGGATGGGCAGGCGCATCGGCACTCCGGTGTGAGGCCGGAGTGTACGTCAGAAGCTGCCGCCGAGCCGGAAGTAGGCGACCTGGCCGGCCGTGCCCGCGGTGCGGGGGATGGCGTTGGGTCCGGTGAGGCCGGTGGCGACGCCGACCCGGAATGTGGTGCCGACGCCGTACCAGAGGATGGTCGACAGGCGCAGCTCGCCGCCGACGCCGACCAGGGGCTCCTCGATGATGGCGCCCCACGAGGTCGGCGAGAACGCGTTGCCGGCGTCGACAAAGGCGTGCGCGGAGAACGCGCGGATGAAGGCCGGCCACGTGAGGAAGCCCCCGTCGATGCGCAGGAGTGGCACCCGGTACTCGAGCGAGGCGAGCCAGTACGCGTCACCGGTGTCCGCGCCCCGGAGGAACCCCCGCAGCATGCGCTCGCTCGCTGGGGTGACGTAGAAGGCGGACTCTCCGAGGTTTCCGCCCAGCTGGTACAGCCCCAGGTAGCGGTCGGTGCCCAGGGCGGCGCCGGCACCGAGGCGCATGGCGAGCACCTGGTTGTGGCCCCAGGGCATGACCCGGTACTCGCGCAGCTCGGCGGTGAGCTGGGCGGCGCGGATGCCGACGCCCGAGCCGTCCGGCTCCCGGGAGTACGCCCCGAGCCAGGGGTGGATGAGACCGCCGGTGACCGACACCACGCGCCCATCCTCGGCGGAGATGGCCATCGCGGTGGGCTGGCTCCAGGCGTAGCGCCACCCGCCCTGGATGGTGCCGATGGCGCCCCGGATGGGGAGCAGCTCGGCGACGACGTCGTCAGGCACGGGATCGCGGGACTCGCGCAACGAGAGCTGGTAGCGCAGGTACAGCGAGGTCTTGAACGTGTACGGGTAGTCCATCGATGCCGTCACCGTGTGGATCGACTGCCAGTAGCGGCGGCGGTCCGGGTCCTGGATGGCGACGGTCGGGTCGTCCGGGCTGACGACGTAGTAGACGCTGGGCGTGGTCGCCGCCCGGCTGATGGACAGGGCGTAGACGGGGATCCAGCGGTTGAG